>JBBIHT010000249.1:0-3603 GCA_037446845.1 Geothrix sp.
GGTCCTGACGGGGGAAACTGGGGCGGGGAAATCGCTGCTGGTGGACGCACTGTCGCTGTTGGTGGGGGCCCGTGGGGATGGCGAGCTGGTGCGGCATGGTGCGGAGCGGGCCACCGTCGAGGCCGTGGTCGAGGGTCACTTCGAGGCCTGGAGCGCCTTCCTGGCCCAGCGGGGGATGCCCGATGATCATCCCGTGGTCCTGCGGCGAGAGGTGGGCGCAGGCCGCAGCCGGGCCTGGATCAACGGAGCCAGCTGCGCCCTGGCGGACCTGCGGGAGGCCGGTCGCATCTGGATGCGGCTCACCAGCCAGCACGATCACCAGTCCCTGCTGGGAGAGGAAAGGCACCTGGCCCTGGTGGACGAGGTGCTGGGCCTTGAACCGGCCCTGGGCCCGGAGGCGACGGCGGTACGGGAGGCCCAGGGTGTATTGAGGGCCCGGCGCCGCAGCCAGGCCGAGCGGGAACAGCGCCTGGAGCAGCTGGCCGAGGCCCTGGCGGAGCTTGACAAGCTGGTGCCGAAGCCCGGCGAATGGGCTCAGCTGAAGGCCGATCGTGAGCCACTGCGGCACGCGGTGCACCTGGAGGAGGCCTTCCGGGAAGCGGCCGAGGCCCTGGGCGAGGGATTGCCCCGGGTGGAGCTGGCGCACAAGGCCCTGGCCAAGGCAGTCCACCACTGGCCCGATGCGGTGGCTGAGCAGGATCGCCTGCGCTCCGCCGTGCTGGAGCTGGAGGATCTCCTGGCCCTGGCCCGGGAGCAGGCGCTTCGCTGGGGTGCCTCGGGCGCAGACCGCATCGAGGCCATGGAGGCACGGCTGGCCCTGTACGAAAGGCTGGCCCGGCGCCACCGCTGCGAGCCGGAGGACCTGGCGATGCTCGTCCGGTCGCTGCGAGAAGAACAGAGCGCCCTGCTGGCTGGTGATGCTCCCGTCCAGGAACTGGAAGGGGCCCTGGCCAGGGCTGCCGAGGCCTACCGGACGGCGGCGGAAGTGCTCCATGGGCGTCGCACGGAAGCCATTCCGAAGCTCGAGGCCGAAGTGCAAAGGCGCCTGGCACGGCTGGGCATGAAGGGGGCGCGCCTCCAGTTGCGGCTCACCCTGGCGGAGGAGGAAGGCAGCCCCGTGCGCCACCAGGGCCGCCCGGTGCGGGTGGCGCCGCAGGGCTTCTCGGCCCTGGCCATCTGGATCGAACCGAATCCTGGCGAAGGGTTCCGGCCCCTGGCCAAGATCGCCTCGGGCGGAGAACTCAGCCGCCTGATGCTGGCGCTGGTGGGGGCGGGCCTGGCCCTGGGCCCGGGCGATCGCGAGGGGCTGACCCTGGTGCTCGACGAGGTGGACGCGGGCCTTGGGGGCGAGACAGCCCTGGCCGTGGGCAGGGCTGTGGCGGAGCTGGGGCATTCCCACCAGGTGCTGGCCGTGACGCACCTGGCGCAGGTGGCGGCTCGGGCGGATCGCCACGGCCACCTGCAGAAGGAGACGGAAGAAGGACGCACCCGCAGTGCCCTGGGCTGGGTGGCGGGAGAGGCCCGTACCCGCGAAGTGGCCCGGCTACTCTCCGGTCATCCCGATCGCACCGAGGCGCTGGATCATGCCCGGGTCCTGCTGGAAGGCTGATTCCTCACGGGCCGCGCCTCCAGGATGAGGCCCTGGCCCCGGCAGGTGTGAATGAGGGGTTCGGAGAAGGGGGCATCCACCTTGGCCCGAAGGCGGCGGATCAGGGCGTCCAGGGCGTTGGGGCTGCGAAGGGCAGGTTGTTCGGCACTGCCGCCCCACAGGGTACGCCCCAGGTCCTCCCGGCTGACGATCTGGCCCTGCCGTTCCAGAAGCAGCGTCAGGACCGTGAATTCCTGCGGTGTGAGATCCAGGCGCGCCTCGCCCCGTTCCACCCGGCGGCGGACCGGCTCCCAGGCCAGGTCGCCCACGCGCACGATGCGTCGCGTGCCTGGCGGCGTCCTCCGCCGCACCAGGGCCCGCACCCGGGCCACCAGTTCGGCCATGGCGTAGGGCTTGCAGAGGAAGTCATCGGCTCCGGCTTCCAGGCCCCGGACACGCTGGTCCGCGCTGCACAGGGCAGAGACCAGAAGGATCGGCGTGGCCACTCCCGAGGCCCTGAGGCTCCTGATCAGCTCCAGTCCTCCCAGCCCAGGTCGGGCCGGGTCCGCGATCAGCACGCCGGCGTGGTTGACCTGGTCGCTGGGAGGCCTGCCCGGGGGCAAGGCCGAGCAGGCGATTCCCGCGGCCCCGAGGCCCGCCAGCATCTGCTGGGTGGAGGCATCGTCCACTTCGGCGACGAGGATGGTCATGGGGAGAGTCTAGCCTCAAAACGAAGGAGAGGGCCGCGTGTGCGGCCCTCTCCTGGGTGGTGCCTGGCCCGGCTAGCGGCTCAGGGTAAGGGTGTAGGGGGTGGTGGTGCTGGAGCCGCTGTAGGCCTTCACCCGGAGGTAGAACACCGTGGCCGTGGCCGAGGTGTTGGTATAGGTGATGCTCTCCGTGGCGGTGGAGCCCAGGCTGCTCTTCAGCGTGGTTCCGCTGCTGTTCAGCAGGTAGAGATCGTAGTCCACGCCGGAGGGGCCCGTCATGCCAATGGTGGCGGTGCGGCCGGGCGCGATATTGATCTTGAAGTAGTCGTTGTCGGTGGTGGTGCCCATGTAACCGACGATCGTGGTGACCGCATCGCCCACCACATTGGCGGCCGTGCGGCTGTTGTTGCTCTCCACCTCGTTGAAGGTGGTGCCGCCCGTGCTGTTGCTCACTGAGAAGCTGACCGCCGTGGAGGCGCCCACATTGCCGGCGGCGTCATAGGCCTTGGCCACCAGGCTGTGGGTGCCATTGGCCAGGGTGGTGCTGTCGAGGGTCATGCTGTAGGGGCTGGTGGTGTCAGTGCCCTTGAGTGCGCCATCCACATAGAACTCTACCTTGGTGACGCCCACATTGTCGGAGGCGGTGGCGGAGAAGGTGATGGTGCCAGTGGTGCCGGATTCGCTGGCGGAGGCGGTGGGTGCGGTGGTATCCCCGCCGGTGCTGCCGCCCGAGTAGGTCAGGCCCAGGTTGTAGGGCGTGGCGCTGGTTCCGCTGTAGGCATAGACATTGGCGTAGACCGTGGTGGCTGTGGGGGCGGTGGTATCCCCGCCGGTGCTGCCGCCCGAGTAGGTCAGGCCCAGGTTGTAGGGCGTGGCGCTGGTTCCGCTGTAGGCATAGACATTGGCGTAGACCGTGGTGGCTGTGGGGGCGGTGTAGGTCAGGTTCTCAGTGGCGGTGCTGCCCTGGGAAATGGCCAGCTGTGTGCCGGCGGCGTTCACCAGCTTGAGATCCCAATCCACGCCGGAGGGGCCGGTCATGGCGATGGCGAGGGTCTCGCCCGCCGTGAGGGACAGGGCGAAGAAATCCTTGTCCGTGGCCACCGTCAGGTTGCCCTGGATGTTGGTGTAGGTCTTGGCCACCGTGTTGGCGGTGCCCACTGTGTCGTTGGCTTCCGACTCCACATAGGTGTTGGTGGGCGGAGGAGGCGTGCTGGACCAGGCGGCACCCACATTGATGCCGTGGAAGGCGTTCCACACGGCCTGCTCCTCGGGGCCACCGGCGCCGTACAGATCCTTGGCGGCATTGAT
>JBBIHT010000250.1:0-3599 GCA_037446845.1 Geothrix sp.
GGCTTGGTGCCTGGAAGCGGGTTGCTGGAGCCCAGGCCCGAACCTGGGCCCGGCTCCGAGCCCCTGGCCGCCGCCCTGGGGCTTGTCTGGGTGCTCTGGCTGCTGGCCGCCTGAGTGGCGGTTTCCGGGCCCGGTGCCAGGCCGGCCGTGGCTGAGGGCGGACGCTTGACCACCCACCAGGAACCTGCGCCCACGGCCACCAGTAGCAGGGCGGCCAAGGTCAGCAGTCCTCCCCGGCGGTTGCCACGGGGCATCCCCGCCGGCGGGCGAATGGGCTGGGCCCGGGTGGGGGCGCTCGGAGCAGGCAGGGCTGGGGCGGTGGCCTGGGCGAGGGTGGGGGCCGAGGCCGCCGGTACCACCGGGGCGGTGGGGGCTGCTGCCTTCAGCAGGGTGGTGGATTCCTCCATCTGGCCCATCCAGGAAGGATCCTTGGCGGCCCGAAGGGTTTTGGCCATATCCTCCGCGGTCTGGAACCGATCATCGGGGTTCTTCGACAGGGATCGCTCCAACACCGAACGGATGGCGGGGCTGATGCCCTGGAGGCGTTCCGTTTCGATGGGCTCGGGCTCCTCGTTCACGATCTTGTAGAGCACCGTGGGGGTGGTGTCGCCCGAAAACGGCTTCCGGCCGCTGAGGCATTCGTAGAGCATCACCCCCACGGCGAAGAGGTCGCTGCGGGGATCGGGCTTCCCTGTGCGGATGTACTCGGGCGCCATGTAGCTCACGGTGCCCATGACCATGCCCGTGGCGGTCATGTCCGAGTTGTTGATCTTGGCGACGCCGAAATCCATCACCTTGGCTATGAGCCGGCGGCCATCCCGCTGGACCCGCACATTGCTGGGCTTGATATCCCGGTGGACGATGTGCTGGCGGTGGGCGAACCCGATGCCATCGCAGACCTGGGCCAGAATCTCCAGGGCCTCTGAGCGGGTGAGGGACTGTTCCTGGAGCAGTTCCTCCAGGTCGTGGCCCTTGACGAACTCCATGGCGATATAGAGCACACCCTGGTCCTCGCCGAATTCATAAATGGTCACGAGATTGGGATGGTTGAGGACACCGGCAGCGCGGGCTTCCCGCGCGAAGCGCTCCTTGGCCTCCCCACCCTGGGCCACTGCGGGGAGAATGGTCTTGATGGCCACCTCGCGCCCGATGGAAGGATCCACGCCGAGGTAGACCTCGCCCATGGCCCCATTGCCGAGGACTCGCTTGATCTCGAATTTTCCGAGTTTTTCAAACATGGGGGGTCCCTCCCGACCCTGGTTGGACGGTAGAACAGCATAGGTCCAGACCGGGCTTGGGCCAAGGCGCTTGGACTATTTCGGCATAAACTTAAAGGATTCAGTCTGGCGTCCTGGCGTGGAACATGCAAACTTGGAGAAACCCCCACCGGAGCCTGGGTGCCAGAAACACGGATACGCCAATTCCTCCCTTTCCTCCTGGGTTCGTTGCATCAGCAGCGGGCCGAGGGCGAACTGGTGCTGGAGCAGAACGACGGCATCCGGCGGTGCTACTGGTCCCACGGGGATCTGACCTACCTGCGCAGCGATGCGGTCGGCGAACAGTTTGGCAATTTCCTGATCCGCCGCGGGGTGCTGGACATGGCCGCGCTCAAGGAGCTGCTGTCCGACGGGGAGGGCGCCCGCGTCGGGGATCGGGTCGTGCAATGGGGCCTGATGACTGTGGAGGAGCGGGACGCCCGGCTCCACGAGCTGCTGGGCTCCGTGCTGCTGCACGCCATGGAGCATCCCATCCTCAAGCTCAGCTGGATTCCCGGTGCGCTGGACCTGAACCTGAGCGGCGATCTCCAGTTCCACCTGGATTACCGCCGCCTGGTGTGGGACACCTTCCAGGCGGCGAAAATTGACCGGGAGTTGGCGGAGATGTTCGGCAGCCAGCCGGATTGGCGCTGGAAGGCCCGGCCCGACCTGCTCGAATCCCTCAGCGATCTCCCCCTCAACCCCACCCTGGCCTACGCCCTTTCCCTGCTGGGGACCGAGGCCCTGGGCTGGACCATGATTGGATCGCTTTCGGGCGTGCCCGAACTGGAAGCAGCCCGGCTGCTGGCCACCCTATGGGCCCTGGGCGGTGTCAGCCTCGCGGTCGGTCATCTGCCCCTGTTGCCGGTCCCCGAACAGCCGCCCCCTGAACCGAAGCCCGAACCTGAACCCGTGCCAGAGCCCCTCCAGCTGGTCTCCGATGATCTGGCGCCCCTGGCCGCCAACACGCCCACCTCCATTGAATTTCCCATGGACGCCCTGTCCCTGGATATTCCCGAGGGTGCCTTCGCGCCGCCGGTCGAGCTCCCCGGCGTGGAGCTCCAGGAGCAGGAGCCCTCCACCCTCGAGCGGGCCCACCACCTGCTGGTGAAGGCCAAGTCCTACATGATGCAGGACCGCACCAGCGAGGCGATTCGGGCCCTGGAACAATCCATCAAGCTGGATGGAGATTCCCCGGCGGCCTATGAGGCCTGGCTCCTGCTCGGCCGGTTGCGCATCACGAATCCGGCCTGGTCCACCCGGGCCATCGAGGCGCTCCAGGTGGCTTCGCGTCTGCATTCCAAAGCCGCCGAACCCTGGGCCCTCATGGGTGAGCTGTACCATCGCAAGGGCTTCAAGGCCAACGCCCAGGGCTGTTTCCGGCGGGCCCTGGAGCTGGATCCCTCGGTGGCCGTACCGGCTGGGTGGTCGGGGGAGGCCCTCGTGGAACCCGGCGCCCGCGACAGCCAGGGCGGCGGCTCTGGCTTCATGGGGCGCCTGAAGTCCATTCTCGGGCGAGAGAAGGGCTGAACCCACGCCGAGCCGGGCGGGCAGCCCGGCTCACTCGGCCCTGGAAGCCCGTTGCAGACCCACCAACCCGGGGTGAGCCGGATAGAGACTCAGGCCCTGGGCCAGCACCGCGAGGCCCTTCTCCGACTCTCCGCTCTTCAGGAGGAAACCCGCGACCAGCGCATGCCAATGGCCCGCACCGCCATGGGGGATCGCCTTCAGGGCCGCCCAGGCCTGCAGGGCGGCCTGGGCATCGTGGCCGAGGTTGAGCTCCAGCTTGATGGTTTTCTCCCGCAGAGAAGGGTCGGTGGGGCAGGCGGCGACGGCCTCCTTCAGTGTTGCCTGGCCCTCGGCCAACGCGCCGAGACTCAATTGGATCTCGGCCCTGGCGCGCCGAGGGGCCGGCAGGGAGGGGAACATGCGGATGGCTCGTTCCAGCATTTTCATGGCCTCGGCAGGGCGGCCGGTCTGGGCCAGGGAAATGGGCAGCCGCGTGAGCGCCAGGGGGTGCTTGGGATTCTGCAGCAGCACCCTTTTCAAGTGGGGAATGGCCTCGGCAGGTTGCCCGGTTTCCTGGTAGGCCAGGGCGAGGGTGGTCAGCACCATGAGCGGGGGCCGTGGTTGCAGGGCCAAGTGGGCGAGCCCGGCCGTGATCACCTGCTGCCAATCCTGCGCAACGGCGGCCTGGGCCATCAGGTTGAAATGGGCCTGGGGGTTCTGGGGTTCTGCTGCGGCCTGCTCCTTGGCCATCTGCAGGTAGTGCACCTTCTTGTTTTCTTCTCGGGCCAGGTCCACTTTCCCGAAATGATGGATGACGGCCTCCAGGTTGCCCAC
>JBBIHT010000251.1:0-3598 GCA_037446845.1 Geothrix sp.
AGCTGCCTGAAGGCCAGGGCCCCCGCCAGGAGCAGGCCCACCATCAGCAGGGAAGTGGCGATGGGGCGCAGGATGAAGGGACGGGAGGGATTCACGGGATCAGCCCCTGGGTGCCGCCCTGGGCACGGACACCTTGCTGCCGGGGCGCAGTTTCTCCATCCCCTCGATGATCACAGCTTCGCCGGCCCTGAGCCCCGAGCCGATGGCGGTCTCCTCCCCATCGGTGCCACGGATCTCGATGGGGCGCATGTCGGCGGTGCCGTCGGCCCGGGCGACATAGACGAAGGGGCCCTTCGGGCTGAGCTGGACGGCAACGCTGGGGATGAGCAGGGCTCCGCGCAGGGTATCCAGGCGCAGGCGGGCATTGACGAACTGGTTGGGGAAGAGGGCCTGGTCCTGGTTGCTGAACAGGCCCTTCAGCCGCACCGTGCCCGTGGCGGCATCCACCTGGTTGTCCACGGCGGCCAGGGTGCCTGTGGCAAGGCGGGTCTTCAAATCGCGGTCCCAGGCTTCCACCTCGAGGGGGGTGCGGCCCTGCTTGCGCTTCAGGACCTCCTGGATGTGGTCGGCGGGCACCGAGAACACCACGAAGATGGGCTGGACCGGCGCGAGCGTCACCAGGCCCCCGGCATCGCTGGCGCGCACCATGTTGCCCGCATCCACCAGGCGCAATCCCACGCGCCCGGCGATGGGCGCCGTGATGCGGCTGTACGCCAGGTTGAGCCGGGCGCTCTCCACCTGGGCCTGGTCCGCCTGCAGTACCGCTTCCGCCTGGGCCACGGAGGTGCGCTGGGTATCCAGCTGCTGGCGGGAGATGATCCCCTGTTGCACCAGGCCTTCCAGGCGCTTCAAATCCGCCTGGGCATTCCGGGCGGTGGCCTGGTCTTTGGCCAACTGACCCTCGGCCTGCATGAGTTGGACCTGGAAGGGGCGGGGATCAATCTCGGCAAGAAGATCGCCCTGCCTGACCACCTGCCCCTCGGCGAACCGCACCCGCAGCAGCTGGCCGTCCACGCGGCTCTTCACCAAGACCGAATTGAGGGCCATGACGGTGCCAAGACCCGTGAGCTGAACGGCCATGTCCCCGGGATGGGCCTGGGTGACCACCACCGGCACCGGGCGCCCGGCCTGACCGGCGCCAGGAGCCTTGTGGCCGGTCCTGGCGTAGTAGAAGAGTCCCACCAGGGCGGCTCCACCGAGGAGCGTCCAGAGGCGCCAGCCCCTGTAGAGCGTGGCGACACCGGGACCGGACTCAAGGGCGCTGGGTTTGAAATCGCTCATATGAGTGAAGCCTTTCCGGGGCACCAGGGAGGAAATCAGGTCACTGGAAGCGGGTTGTTCGGCGATGCCGCGAAGGGCGTCATCAGGAAACCAGGTCCTCGGTTTCGGGAGCCCGGCTCCGGGCCATGGCCAGCATGCCGTCGAGGTTCCCGATGACGGTCAGGAGCCCATGGCGCAAGGCGGCCTGCTCGTCGGGGCTGAGGCCCTGGGCCAGGCCCTCTTTGATGTCCGTGGCGAGGGCCTGCAGCTCCTGGGCCATGGGGGCAGCCTCGGGGGCGATGCTCACCCGGATCCGCCGGCCATGGCCGGGATCCGCCAGGCTCAGCAGGAGCCCCCGGTTCACCAGGGCCTTCACGATGCGGCTGGCCGTGGGATCGTCCATCCAGACCCTTTGGCTGAGGGCATGCAGGGACAATGTCCCCTCCTCCAGCAGCACTAGCATCACCCAGAACTGCTGGGGGGTCAGCCCATAGGGCTCGAGGCGCGCCCAGGCCAGCTGTTTGAGACGCCTCCGCACGGCGGTGGAAAGCAGGCCGAAACCGGCATTGATAAAGGGATCCGGGGTTGACTCTTGCATAAGCAAGAAGTCTTGAGGGCAATTACCCTCGTGTCAAGGGGTATGGGAAACTATTTGCCCCGTTGGCTGGGTCGAGGCGAGTGGTTGGCCCGTGCCGCCCGGGTGGGGCTGCCGGCCGGGCGAGGACTCGGGCCTGAGTGTGCTGCGGGCCGCGAACCCTGGGGGCGGCGGCCGCGATCCCCGCCACCCTGCCGGCCTTTCTGGACGGGCTCGGCGGGAATGCTGGGATCGGGGGTGAAGCCGGTGATCACTTCCTTGGGCAGTTCCTTGTGCAGCAGCTTCTCGATGTCGCGCAGGAGCAGTTTTTCATCCACGCAGACCAGGGACAGGGCCTTGCCCTCGCTGCCGGCCCGGCCCGTGCGGCCAATGCGATGGATGTAGTCCTCGGGCACCTGGGGAAGCTCGTAGTTCACCACATGGGGCAACTGGTCAATGTCCAGCCCCCGGGCGGCGATATCCGTGGCCACCAGGACCCGGATCGTGCCCTTCTTGAATTCCTCGAGAGCCTTGATGCGCTGGGGCTGGCTCTTGTTGCCATGGATGGCCATGGAGCTGATGCCATCCCGGTCCAGCTGCTCGGAAAGGCGGTTCGCGCCGTGCTTGGTGCGGGTGAAAACAAGCACCTGCTCGAGTCCCTGGGTGCGGATCAGATGGGAGAGCAGGGCGCGCTTGCGCTCGCGGTCCACGGGATGAACGACCTGTCGCACCAGCTCCGCGGCGGTGTTGGTGGGCGTGATCTGGACCGAAGCCGGGTTCTGCAGGAACTTGGCCGCCAGCTGCTTGATTTCGTCCGTGAAGGTGGCCGAGAACAGCAGGGTCTGCCGCCGGGCGGGCAGGAGGGCAAGGATCTTCTGGATGTCGCGGATGAAGCCCATGTCCAGCATGCGGTCCGCTTCGTCCAGTACCAGGACTTCCAGCTGGCCCAGGTTCAGGTTGCCCTGGCCCTGGTGATCGAGCAGGCGGCCGGGCGTGGCCACCAGGATCTCGACCCCGGCGCGGAGGGCCTTGGTCTGGGGATTGATGTTCACGCCACCAAAGATCGTGGTGGAGCGCAGGGGCAGGTGTTTGCCATACGCGCGGACACTCTCCTCCACCTGCATGGCCAGCTCCCGGGTGGGGGTGAGGATCAGAGCGCGGATCGGGTGGCGCGCGGGAGAGGCCGAGGTATTGGCCTGGGGCGCCAGCCGCTGCAGCAGGGGCAGGGTAAAGCCTGCGGTTTTGCCCGTGCCGGTCTGGGCGCGGCCCATGAGGTCGCGGCCCGCCATCACGAGGGGGATGGCCTGGGACTGGATGGGGGTGGGGTGTTCGTAGCCCTGCTCGCGTACGGCGCGCAGGAGCTCGGGCAGGAGCCCGAGGGATTCGAAGGACATGCTTGCTCCTGGATAGGCCCGCCCGCAAAGGAATTCGGGGGCCCGGTCAGGGCATGAAAGGGGATTTCGGATGGAAAAGAGGCGGAGACCGGGGGTCGCCTTTGATCACGAAGCCTTACCTTACCACGCTGGTCAGGATTTGGCGAGGGGGCGGAGGCTGCCTGAAGCTCACCCCCGGGAGGGATTTCCTGGTGCCCCAGCAGGTGAGAATTATGTAACCGTTCAGCCGGCACAAGGTCCAGCTTGCCACCTGGGCAGTAGGTGGCTTCCGCGTCGCCGGGAAGAAAGGCCTAGGTCTTGGCCTCCAGGTTCAGGCCCAATTCCGCGAGGTGCCCCCGGATGTCGTAGGGGGTGGTCGCACCAAGCAGGC
>JBBIHT010000252.1:0-3574 GCA_037446845.1 Geothrix sp.
GGACCTGGCCAAGGGCAATCCCCACTCCTTCCTCCATGTGGGCCGCCCCGAGATTGACCTGCCCGCAGGCATCAGCGACCACGCAGACCTGGTCTATGCCAAGGGCGTATCCAACCTCCTGCGCATGATCCAGGACGGCGTGCTGATCCACGAGGACAAGCCCTGCCTCTATGTCTACCAGCAGCGCATGGGTGACCATGTGCAGGCAGGCCTGGTGGGCCTCTGCTCGGTGAGCGAATACGAGACCGGCCGCATCAAGCGCCATGAATTCACCCGCAAGGACAAGGAGGACGACCGTACCCGCCATGTGACGGAGCAGAACGCCAACGCCGAACCCGTCTTCCTCACCTACAAGGCCGTGCCCTACATTGACCACATCGTGAATGATGCCCGCCGACAGGCGCCGATCTACGACCTGGTGACGCCCGATGGCATTGGCCACACCGTCTGGGTCATCGGCGACGAAGGGGTGATCCTGGAGCTGGTAAACCTCTTCAATGGCGTGCCCGCCCTGTACATTGCCGATGGCCATCACCGCACTGCCGCCGCCATTCGCTACGGTCAGAAGTGCCGCGCCCTGGCCCTGGACAAGGGCGTCGCGCTGGATGGCGACGAGCCCTTCGAGAGCTTCATGGCCGTGGTGTTCCCCCACGACCAGTTGAAGATCATGGACTACAACCGCGTGGTGAAGGACCTGAATGGGCTGACCCCAGAGGCGTTCCTCGGCCAGGTGAGGGGGAAGTTCGAAGTGGCCATCTCCACCCATCGCCAGCCCCAGTCCCCCACCTCGTTCGGCATGTACCTGGGTGGCTCCTGGTACGAGCTGAAGGCCAAACCAGGCACCTTCCCGGCCAGCGATCCCGTGCGCGGCCTCGACGCGAGCATCCTCCAGGAAAACCTGCTGGCCCCCATCCTTGGCATTGACGATCCCCGCACCAATACCCGGATTGACTTCATCGGCGGCATCCGCGGCATGGACGAGCTGGAGCGCCGTGTGCAGGAAGGCTGCGCCTTGGCCTTCGCCCTGTACCCCGCCTCCCTCACCCAGCTCATGTCGGTGGCCGACGCCGGCCAGGTCATGCCCCCGAAATCCACCTGGTTCGAACCCAAACTGCGCTCCGGGCTCCTGGTGCGCATGTACCGAGGCTAGTCATCCCGCGCCGGCTTTTCCCCGCGAATGCCCCTGCCCGTCCCTGTGAGCTCCGTGTCTCCGTGGTGACCCTTTTCTGGAGTATCCATGCACATCCTCATCGCTGACGCCTTCGACGCGAAGCTGCCCGAACGGCTCGCCCCCTTCGGCGCGGTCAGTTCCGACCTCGCCACCCTCGGCACCGCGGAAATCCTCCTGGTCCGTTCCAAGACCAAGGTAAATGCCGATCTCCTGGCGAAGGCACCCCACCTGAAGCTGGTCATCCGGGGCGGCGTTGGCATGGACAATGTTGACAAGAAGCTCTGCGCGGAACGCGGCATCAAGGCCGTGAACACGCCCCGGGCCAGCAGTGTGGCGGTGGCGGAAATGGCCATGGCCTTCATGGTGGCCATCCCCGCCCGGCTCATCGAGGCACACACCTCCATGAAGGAAGGCAAGTTCCTCAAGAGCGAGCTGAAACGCACCGAGCTGTTCCAGAAGACCCTGGGCCTCATCGGCGCGGGCGCCATCGCCACCGAGGTGGCCAAGCGAGCCCAGGCCTTCGGCATGAAGGTGATCGCCTTCGACCCCTTCCTCAAGGAGCACCCCATCGCCAGCCTGGTGAGCCTGGATGAACTGGCCGCCCAGGCCGATGTGATCAGCCTGCACACCCCGCTCACCGACGACACCAAGGGCATGGTCCATGCGGCCTTCCTGGCCAAGCTGAAGCCGGGCGTCATCCTCATCAACACCGGCCGGGGCAAGTGCGTGGTGGAGGCTGATATCGCCGCCGCCCTCGCCAGTGGCCAGCTCCGCGCCTATGGCACCGATGTGTGGCCCAGCGATCCGCCCGCAGCCGACTGCCCCCTGCTCACTGCCCCCAATGTCTTCATGTCCCCGCACATCGGCGCCAGCTCCAAGGAAAACCTCGGTCGCATCGGGGATGAAGTGGTGCTGATCTTGAAGGATTTCAAGGCCTAACTTTCGGAGGTTCCCATGACCCATCGCGTGATCAACTTCTACGCCGGACCCGCCGGCCTGCCCCTGCCCGCCCTGGAGCGCGCCCAGGAGGAGTTGCTGGATTTCGCTGGCACCGGCATGTCCGTCATGGAGGTCAGCCACCGCTCCAAGGAGTACGATGCTGTCCACGAGGAGGCCATCGCCCTCACCAGGGAACTCCTCGGCCTGCCCGCCAACTACAAGGTACTGCTGCTGCAGGGCGGCGCCCATCTCAGCTTCGGCATGATCCCCCTGAACCTGCTGCGCAACGACCGCAAGGCCGACTACATCGTCACCGGCAACTGGGCTGACAAGGCCACCAAGGAAGCCAAGCTGGTGGCCGGTGACCGCGTGCGCGTGGCCGCCAGCACCAAGGAGCAGAAATTCAGCCGCCTGCCCTTCGACAGCGAAATCAAGGTGGGGGAGAACAGTTCCTTCGTGCATTTCACCTCCAACAACACCGTGGAAGGCACCCAGTGGCAGGACTTCCCGAAGGTGGGCAAGGTGCCCTACATCTGCGACATGAGCAGCGACTTCATGTGGCGGCCCTTCGATGTGAGCCCCTTTGGCCTCATCTACGGCGGCGCCCAGAAGAACCTTGGTCCCAGCGGCGTCACGCTCACGATCATCCGCGAGGACTTCCTCGACATGTGCGAGGCCCAGGACCTGCCCAGCTACCTGCGCTACCGGATCCACGCCGAGAAGAACTCGCTCTACAACACGCCGCCCACCTTCGGCATCTACATCCTGCGCAATGTATTGGCCTACAACAAGAGCATCGGCGGCCTCCAGGCCATAGAGCGGAACAACCGCGAGAAGGCCACCCTGCTCTACGGCTGCGTTGACAAGAACGCGGGCTTCTACAAGGGCTTCGTCACCGAGAAGGCCCACCGCAGCCACATGAATGTGGACTTCTTCCTGCCCAACCCCGAGCTGGACGAGCGGTTCGTGAAGGAAGCCAAGGCCGCCGGCATGGTGGGACTCAAGGGCTACCGCGATATCGGTGGCATCCGGGTCAGTACCTACAACGCGGTCACCGTGGACAATGTGAAGACCCTGGTGGCCTTCATGGAACAGTTCGCCAGGACCAACGGCTAGCCAGGGGCGCGGCCCCTCCCCGGAGACAGGGCGCCAAGGGGCGCCCTGTCCATGTCATGGCCGGTTTTTCAGTCGGGGCGGTCCCGGGACGATGAATCCATTGAATCCCTTGACCCTTTCCCCCACCGCGAGCCCTCCCGCCCATGCCCCACCCCTCCCCTTGGCTCGACCATCTCAAGCTCCTGGCTGCGGCCGAGCGGGTGCCCCTGGGCTGTTTGGGGCCAGAAGGCCTGCAGGAGCTGCTGGCCCGGGGCCTCATCCAGGAGGATGAGCATCCCCGCCAATCCAGCCTTGAGAGTCGCTATGAGGGCCTGCAGGAAACCCACCGCCAGATCGTCGAGGCGAAGG
>JBBIHT010000253.1:0-3555 GCA_037446845.1 Geothrix sp.
TACGGTGCTCAGGGGGGACAGCGGCCGTGAGACGCAAGGCAGGATCAAGCTCCAGAGACGCGGACAGGAAGCCAGCTTATCGGAATTCTCCCGCCCCCGCCGAAATCTGGCAGGGCACCATCCAGCGACTGGCATGGGGAGGCATGGGCGTGGCCCAGGCGGCCGATGGGCGGCTCCTGTTGCTGGAGGCTCCCCTGGCGATCTTCCCCGGCGAGCAGGTCGAGGCCTCGGTCCAGTGGAAGGCCCGCCACGGCCAGGGCCGCGTGCTCCGCTGGACCAGGCGCGATCCGAACCGGGCTGAAGCCAGCTGTCCGGTGGCCGGGGTCTGCGGTGGTTGTGATCTGTGGGAGGCCGGGCCCCGGATGGGCGACCTGAAACGGCAGATGGTCGAGGATCTCTTTCGTCGCCAGTTGGGTGAAGCCACCCCCTGGGACTGGCGCCCGGCGCCGGAGGATGCCCGCCGCCATCGCATCCAGCTGCACTGGGACGGCACCGCGCTGGGCTACTTCCGGCGCCACAGCCACAGCCTGGTCCCCGTGTCGGCCTGCCCAGTGGCAGCCGAGCCATTGTCCCGGGCCATCCCCCGCCTCCAGGAGGCCATCCAGGGCAGACGCCTTCCCACCCGCCCCGGCCGCTGGGAGCTGGGTACCGGCACCCCCGCAGCCCGCATCCTGGCCACGGATGAACGCGGCCACAGCTGGGAGCTGGCGACCGACGGCTGGCATGCCACCCACGAACCCCTTCGGCATGCGTTGGGTGATCACCAGCTGCGCCATGAGCCCGGCGCATTCTTCCAGGTCTGCCCCCCTTGGGCGGCCCAGGCCTTCGGGGCATTGCTGGCCAAGTGGGAGATCCAGGGTGCCACCCTCTATGACCTCTATGGCGGCGTAGGCCTCTTCTCCGTGCTCCTGGGCTCCCGTTTCCACCACCGGGTGCTGGTGGAATCCGGGGTGACGGCCGTGGACTGGGCGAGACAGAATCTCGCCAGTGCGAACTTGGCCGGGGACTGTGTGGTGGCGGATGTGCCGGGCTGGGTGCCCGAGGGCCTGGGCACTGCCGATGATGTCCTGCTCCTGGATCCCCCCCGGGAGGGGCTGGAGCCTGGCCTGTGCGAGCGCCTGCAGCTCGCCAAGGCCGGTCGCCTGGTGCTGGTGGGCTGTGATGGCGCCTCCTTCTGCCGGGATCTCAAGCGCCTCGCTCCCCGCTGGCGACTTTGCCGGCTGGCGGCCCTGGACCTTTTCCCCATGACCCATCATGTGGAATGCCTGGCGCTCATGGAGCCTGCACCATGAGCGCGCTGGGCCGCCATCTGCTGGTGGAATATTCCAGGTGCGATGTCGCGGCACTTGCAAACCTGGAAGGGATCACCGAGGCCATGCTGGAGGCGGCCCGGGCCTCCGGGGCGACCATCGTCACCCACAGCTTTCACCGCTTCAATCCCCAGGGCATCAGCGGAGTGGTGATCATCGCCGAAAGCCACCTCGCCATTCACACCTGGCCCGAACGGGCCTTCGCCGCAGTGGATTTCTTCTCCTGCGGAGGCGTGGACATGGATCGCGGTCTGGCACTGCTGAAACAAGCCCTGGCCGCGCGGGAGGAAACCCGGCTGGCCCTGGACCGGGGCCCTCTCGGGATCCTCGGGGATGGCGCCGGGCGACCATCCCCGCTTCGCCCTGGGGCTGATGGCTAATCCCAGATGAAAGGCAGCCGGGGCTGGGCGGGCGCCTTGGGCAGCACGCCTTCCAGCCGCAGCAGGAACTCCTTCATGTCCAGGCCACCGGCATAGCCCACCAGAGAGCCATCCGAGCCGATCACCCGGTGACAGGGGATGAGAATCGAGATGGGGTTCGCCCCATTGGCCCGGGCCGCCGCGCGGATGCACTTTTCGTCCCCCAGCCGTCTGGCCAGCTCCAGATAGGAAATAGCCTGGCCGTAGGGGATCCGCTGCAGTTCCTTCCACACCCGGCGCTGGAACTCCGTGCCCTCAGCTGCCATGGGGATATTGAAGTCCCTGAGATTCCCGGAAAAGTAGGCTTCCAGCTGCCGCTGCAGGAAGGGCAGGCTGCGGGGCTCGGGGCCATTGGGGCGGGGTTCCAGGGGACCGTGGAGCCGAACCAGCCGGATGAGGTGCCCTGCCCCATCGAAGGCCGCCCCCAGGTGGCCCAGGGGGGACAGGACGGGATGGAAAGGACCAGCCATGGGCCCAGCATGCCAGATCCTGGGTTCAGCGGGGTTCAGGGTTTCCGCCACCCCTGCCCGGATTCCACGGCTCGGAAAGCGGCCGGCAGGGGGCCTTCCCCGGGAAGCAGCACCCGGTGCGAAGGGATCAGCAGGATGATGGGATTCTCGGCACAAGCCATGATGATCAAGTCCTCCTCCAGCCCCAGCCTGGAGCCAAGGTCTGCGGGCGTCCGGCACTGGCCATAGGGGATAGCCATGAGGGCATCCCAAACCTTCAATTGCTGGTAGGTGCCCCTCGGGTCCACTGGCACCGTGAAGGTACGCAGGGTGCCCGCCAGGTAGGCCTCGAGCTGGCGATCCAGGTACCTCTTGGCGATGCGCTGCTCCTTGGGGGGCAATGGACTGGTCTTGCGGGGATCCAGCCCTTCCAGCACCAGTTCCCGCAATCTGCCCTGGCCATCGAAGGCGGCCCGCATGGGCCCCAATGGGCCGCTGAGCTCGTAATGCCAGAGGTTCATCCGGGAATGATCGCAGGAAGGCTAGACTCTTGCCATGACAGATCGCCCTTTTCGCCTCTCCATCATTGATTACCTGAACGCAGCGCCCCTCAACCATGGTTTCAAGCACGGCCTGGGCTGGGAGCACTTCCACCTGAAGTTCCAGACGCCCTCCGTCTGCTCTGACCAGCTGCGGGGCGGTGAGGTGGATGCCGGCATCGTGAGCTCCATCGAGTATCTGCGGATTCCCGAACTCAGCATCGTCCCGGGACTCTGCATCGCCTCGCCCAGGCGGGTTCGCAGCGTGGTGCTGTTGTCCAAGGTGCCCCCGGAGCAGATCTCGACCCTGGCCCTGGATACCTCCAGCCGCACCAGCGTGGTGCTCGCCCAGATTCTCCTGCGGGATCGGTACGGCGTGAACCCGGCGGTGCAGGACCTGGCTCCCGACCTGGACGCCATGCTGGCCGACCATGACGCCGCCCTCATGATCGGCGATGCGGCCATGCGCGCTGCCCGCCAGGGACTCTTCGTGCTGGACCTGGCAGAGGAATGGCATGCCTGGACTGGACTGCCCTTCGTGTTCGCCCTGTGGCTGGTGCGCAAGGACGCCCCGGAGCTCCCTGTTCCCGGCGGCGTTGCCCCGTTCTTCCACAAGAGCCTGGAGATCGGCCTGTCCCAGCTCCCCGCCATCGTGGAGGAAGCCCGCCGCACCATCGGCTGGACCAAGCTGGAACTGAACGAGTACCTTACGGAGAACATCAGCTACACGCTCGGGGAAGCGGAACGGGACAGCCTCGCCCTGTTCTTCGAGAAGGCCGTCCGCCAGGGTTTTGCCCCAGGCCTGCAACCTTTGAGGTTCCTATAGGCACTGGTTCAT
>JBBIHT010000254.1:0-3551 GCA_037446845.1 Geothrix sp.
GACGCCACGCCGACCGGACGCTTGTTCGGGGCTCATGTACCGCAGCGTCCCCAACATGTCGCCAGACATCGTCAGATTTGGATTGTTCTGAGTCACGGCCAAGCCAAAGTCCGTTATCCATACGTGGCCTTCATGATCAAGCAGCAGGTTGGAAGGCTTCACATCCAGGTGCACCACATGCTGGCGGTGCAGATCGTCCAGGGCCACGGCCACAGCCGCGCCGATTTTGGCCACCGCCTCCCAGGGCAGGGGCAACTCCGGCAGCCTGCTTAGCAGAGAAGGGCCTGGGATCTGCTCCATGACCAGGTAGGGCTGGAGGGAGAAGTCCCCCTGGGCTACGAAGCGGGGAACATGGGGCCCCCCCAGGCGGGGCAGGATCATCTGTTCCATCTCGAACCCGACGATGGCGGCAGGGTCCACGCCCTCCGAGAGCACCGGAACTTTCATGAGCAGGGGCCCGGGGTGCTCAGGGTGGGCCACCTCCCAGATGGTCGCCATGCCCCCTCGATGGAGACGGGTTCCCAGTCGGAACCCGTCCAACAGCATGCCGGTCTCCAGGGGCAGGCGGGTCATGGTTCAGTGTCCTAGACGGAGTCGTTGGGCCAGGGCCGGTGGCAGGCCAGCCCTCAGGATGGCCTGGGCCGCAGCCTCCACATCGTAGCCTACCCGGTGATGGACGATCTCGCCCCGGGCGGTATCCAGCAGGGCGTAGCAGGCGGCGGGATTGCCATCGCGGGACTGGCCCACGGCGCCCACCACCGTGAGCCAGCGCCGATGCCTGGGGAGAGGGATCGGGACCCCTGGCACGGGCTCGAAGGAAACCAGTTGCCCGGTGGCGGTGATGCCGTGCAGGGCGGGCCGGTGCGTATGTCCACAGAATACCGTCTGGGCTCGGCTGGCCTCCAGGGCCCTCTTGGCAGCAGGCCCATCCTGGATGTAGAGCCAGGGGGGGTAGGTCTGGGGACTGGCGTGAACATAGAGCCGGCTGTCGTCCTCCAGGCGCATGGGCAGGCTGGCCAGGAATTCTCGAGCCTGGGGCCCCAGCTGGCCCCGGGTCCAGGCCAGGGCGGTTTCCGCGTCGGGCGTCATGGCTTCCTGGTCGTGGGCCACGGCATGATCGTGGTTCCCGGCTACGGCGAGCCCCCCGGCGTCCACCTCCAGCATCACCCGGGCGACCAGCTCAGCCGGTTCTGCGCCATAGCCCACGAAGTCTCCCAGAAAGACCAGCCGGTCGGCGCCGGAGGCCCGGGCGTGGGTCAAACAGGCCTCCAACGCCCGCAGATTGGCATGGAGATCCGCCAGGAGGGCGATGCGCATAGAGGTCACCAGGGGAAGGGGGAGTCTCTATCATAGGTCCCTCTGGGATGGAAACCGAACGCCCAGCCGGCGGGAACAGGGCGACCTGGGAAAAATAGTGTCAAAAACCATCTTGACCCTACCCCGGGGAAGGCGGTATCAAGATGCAGTTCATCCCCAATTGAGATACCTGTCTGATGGTCCTACCACCAGCTGGTTCATCGTTCGGTTTCCTCCTGCCTGGTCTGGCCTGCCCATGCCCGGCTTCCCGCTCACTTCCCGGCCCGGCCGAGCCGGCTTCCACAAGGCGTCAGTGCCGTTTTACGCTTCCAGGTCACCCGGCCCGACCGCTCAACCTGCTAACACCCAGGTCCACACCACCCGCCCTTCCAAGGAGGCACTTCCCCATGGCCATATCAACCGTCGCCGTCTCGACCAAGACGCCCATCAGCAAAGAAGAGAGGATGGTGATCTTCGCATCGTCCCTCGGCACCGTCTTCGAGTGGTACGACTTCTACCTGTATGCCACCCTGGCGCCGTTCTTCGCGTCCCTGTTCTTTCCCAAGGGCAATGAAACGGCGGCCCTGCTGTCCGCCTTCACGGCCTATGCCGCGGGCTTCCTGGTCCGTCCCTTCGGTGCCCTGGTCTTCGGCCGCATCGGTGATCTCATTGGCCGGAAATACACCTTCCTGGTGACGATCATGGTCATGGGCCTCTCCACCTTCGGGGTTGGCCTCCTGCCCACCTTTGCCGCCATTGGCTGGGCTGCGCCCGTCATCATGATCGTCCTTCGCCTCTGTCAGGGCCTGGCTCTGGGCGGCGAGTACGGTGGCGCCGCCACCTATGTGGCCGAGCACTCCGCGGCGGACCGCCGGGGCTTCAACACCAGCTGGATCCAGACCACGGCTACCGTGGGGTTCTTCCTGGCCCTGCTGATCATCGGCGGTTGCCGCATGGGCATGACCAAGGAGACCTTCGGCTCCTGGGGCTGGCGCATTCCCTTCTGGTGCTCCATCGTCCTGCTGGCCATCTCGGTCTGGATTCGCCTGAAGCTCAATGAATCGCCGATCTTTGCCAAGATGAAAGCCGAGGGCAAGACCTCCAAGGCCCCCCTCTCCGACAGTTTCCTGAAGTATCCCAACAACAAGTACGCCCTTCTGGCCCTTCTGGGTGCCACCGCTGGCCAGGGTGTGGTCTGGTATACGGGCCAGTTCTACGCCTTGTTCTTCCTGCAGATCACGCTGAAGGTGGACTTCCTGACCACCTACATCCTCATTGGCATATCCCTGCTGCTGGGCACGCCCCTCTTCATCTTCTTCGGCTGGCTGTCCGACAAGGTGGGACGCATCAAGATCATCCTGCTGGGCTGCCTGGTGGCCGCCCTTACCTATTTCCCGCTCTTCAAGGCCCTCACCCACTATGTGAATCCCGCCCTGGAGCTTTTCCAGAACACTTCGGTCGTCGAGGTCGCCGCCGATCCCAAGGATTCCACCTTCAACCTGTTCGTGGGCCCTTGGACCAAGTTCACCGAAGTGGATCGCGTGAACGATACCCTCACCAAGTACGGCCTCAACTTCCATCATGTGCCCCCGGTGCCTGGCAAGAAGGTGGTGACCACCATCACCACTTCGAAGGGCGTGACCACCATCGAAGGCTGGGGGCCGGAGGTCGAGAAGCAGTTCAAGAAGGCGCTCATTGACGGCGGCTATCCCAACATGACACCGGACGGGAAGCCCAAGGATACGGACTCCAGCAAGATCAACTACCCCATGACCCTGCTCATCCTCTTCGTCTTCCTGGTGTTCGTGACCGCGTCCTACGGTCCCATCGCGGCCTTCCTGGTGGAGCTCTTCCCCACCAACATCCGCTACACCTCCATGTCGCTGCCGTACCACATCGGGAACGGATGGTTCGGTGGCATGCTGCCGCTCACGGCCACCGCCCTGGTGGCGCTCAAGGGGAACATCTACTACGGGCTCTGGTATCCGATCCTGGTCTCCATCATGACCGTGGTCATCGGCTTCCTCTTCCTCAAGGAAACCAAGGATCGGGACATCACCACCTACCAACACTGACAAGCCCACCCGGGCGGCAAGGCCGCCCGGGAACGCTTCTCGCAAGGGGGACCGGACGCGTGGAGAATCCCCCCGCCCCGGTTCCCCTTGGTCTGAACCATTCTTTGGTCTATTGATGAGTTACACCTTTCGGAGCTTCGCATGTCCCAGGACCTTTACCCCGTGAAACCCCATGTCCGT
>JBBIHT010000255.1:0-3539 GCA_037446845.1 Geothrix sp.
ATGCTGGTATCGGGAGGTGAATATGGCCGCTGATTCTCCACGACGCTGGAGCAGACGACGAAAGATGGAAGTGGTGATGCGACTGTTCCGGGGGGAATCCCTGGACGACATCTCGCGCGAGGTGGGCTTGGGGATCAGCCGCCTGGAGAAGTGGCGCGAGAAGGCCATGCGCGGGCTCGAGGCAGGGCTGCGGGAGCGCGAGGGGGATCCCATCCAGGTCGCGCTTGATGACGCCAACCGGCGCATCGGCGAACTCTCGATGGAGGTGGAGCTGCTGCGCGAGAAGGCCGCGAGGTCCGGGGCTTTTTGGGCGGGGAGGTCGAGGAAATGAGCGCGACGATCTCCCCAAGCACAGGCCAGCGCTATGGCATGCGGTTCGTCTGCCGGGTCTGGGATGCCCCAAGGTCCACGGTCTTCGAACGGCGGAAGGAGAAGCCCGCGCCGCGCAGGCGCGGTCCCAAGCCGATCGTGCCTGATGCGGAGCTGATCCCCATGATCCGGGAGGACCTGGCCGACTCCCCATTCAGGGAGGAGGGGCACCGGAAGGTCTACTACCGCCTGAAGCACGAGCAGCGGATCCGGGTCGCCCCCAAGCGCATCCTGCGCCTGATGCGGGAGCATGCCCTGCTGTCGCCCCAGCGAGCGCCGAAGGGCGAGCCCAAGACCCATGACGGCACCGTCTGCACCGAGAAACCCAACGAACTCTGGGGCACCGACGGCACGACCGTCCAGGTCGTAGAAGAGGGCACCGTCTGGATATTTGCTTGCCTTGAGCACTGGAACGCCGAGTGCGTGGGCATCCATGCCTGCAAGATCGGCGACCGCTTCAACGCCATGGAGCCGGTGAAGCAGGGGCTGAGAAAGCTCTTTGGCGGCGTGGCCATGGGCATCGCCGCGGGATTGGCTGTCCGCTGCGATCACGGAAGCCAGTACACCTCCGACCACTTCCAGTCCGAACTGAAGCACCTCGGCATCCGCCAGAGCCTCGCCTATGTCGGCGAGCCCCAGACCAATGGCGTCATCGAGCGCTTCTGGAAGACCCTGAAGAACCAGGTGATCGAAGGCCGCATCTATCAGACCCTCGACGACCTACGGAAAGCCCTGATGGCATTCGTAGACCTCTACAACCACCGCTGGCGCCTCGAAAAGCTCAGAGGACACACCCCTGATGAGGCCCGTCAGGCTTGGCTTACCACCCAGGCTGCGTAATGCTTATGCCTGGTCCAAACAACTGGGCGCGGTACACTTCACCTACCGGGTGAAGAAGTACAGGACAGTGGAGGTCCGGGCGACGACACCCTTCTGGGACAAGTCGACCATGGCGAACACGGTGTTGATCAACACCGTGGTGGTCGCCGTGGGGTGTCCTGGCCAAACTGTGTCATCCGCGTGGCCGTGGACTTCGGCTACGACTTGCACGCGTTCACCGATGAGGGCCGCGAGGTGTTCGAGGGCAACCTCCGGGACGCCGAGGTGGCCGTCCCGACTTGGAGGAAGGGTGACAATCGCCGCTCTCGGTCCAGTCTGGCCCGGAGTGACACACCACAGGGGTGGTGTGCTCGTTCTTGTTCCTCCCACAAAAACACCACAACGGCGGGGGTTCGGTGGCCAAATAAAGGACTTACGAGCCCAGGGGAACACCGTACTGCACCCAGTTGCACCCATGGATTTGGACATGAAAAAGCCCCGGAGACTGAGCATCTACAGGGCTTCTGTTCTGGGGCGGCTGATGGGACTCGAACCCACGACAACTGGAATCACAATCCAGTGCTCTAACCAACTGAACTACAGCCGCCGCTGGACTGGTCAGATTATCCTATACGGCGCTGGAGAGCCAGTGGGAACCTTCGGGGCCCTGCGGTCACCGAAAGGACAGGCCGGGATTCCGGGAGGGAAAGGGAGTTCATGAAGCGTCAGGTGAAACAGGTTCTGGGGTTGTCGCTCTTCGCAGCGGCGTGCATGGCGGTGGGCATGGGGCTCAGCCATGGGTGGACGGTGTCTGCCCAGGAGGAGCGGCCGGTGGTGGTGGATGTGAAGGGGGTGGACCGGCTCCCCCCCATCGCGGAGGTGGCCGAAAAGCTGAATCCCACCGTGGTGGCCATCACCAACACGAGTTTCGTGAAGAACCGCCGGTTCGAGCACCCCCAGGTGGGGGGGCAGGATTTCTTCGATTTCTTTTTCGGCCCTGGGGGCCCCCAGCAACGCCAGTTGCCCCGGGGCGGGAATGAAGGTGAACAGCGGGCCATCTCGGGAGGATCAGGGGTCCTGATCTCATCCACCGGGGAGATCCTCACCAACTACCATGTGATCGCCAGCATGGGTGACAGCGACAACAATGCCCTGGAGGTCAAGACCAACGACGGGAAGACCTACAAGGCCACAGTGCTGGGCAAGGATAAGGAACTGGATATCGCCCTGGTAAAGATCGAGGCGGCGCATTTGCCCTTCGCCAAGCTGGGGGAAAGCGATTCCCTGCGCATTGGCGAATGGGTGGTGGCCATCGGCAACCCGCTTGGGTTGGAGCACACCGTCACCCAGGGCATCATCAGCGCCAAGGGCCGGAAGCTGGATACCGGAGTCAGTTCCTTCCTGCAGACGGATGCGGCCATCAACCGGGGCAATTCGGGAGGCCCGCTCCTGAACCTGAAGGGCGAAGTGGTGGGCATCAACACCGCCATCAATCCCGCAGGCCAGAATATCGGCTTCGCGGTGCCCATCAGCATGGTGAGCCGCATCCTCAAGGATCTACGGAGCGGCAAGCCGGTGAGCCGCGGGTACCTGGGTATTGGGCCCCTGGAACTGGACGCGGCCTTCCAGGATGCCCTGGGCACGAAGCAGGGGGTGGTGGTCAATACGGTGGAGAAGGGGCAGGCGGCTGACAAGGCCGGACTCCAGCGGCTGGATGTGCTGACGGCCGTGGACGGCCAGGTGGTGAACAGTCCCGATGAGCTGGTGGCCATGATTGCTTCGCGCCGGGCGGGGGATGTGGTGAAGCTCACCGTCTTCCGCGATGGCAAGACCTTGGCCCTGAAGGCCACGCTGGGTGACCGCCGGGCCATCGAAGACCAGCGTCGGCGCCAGGGAGGCGAGGATCCAGAGGAATCCCAGGGCAAAGGCCCCCACGGGGAGCCGAAGGGCATCAACCTGGAGAAGGCCTACGGCTTCACGGTGGAGTCGGTGGATTTCAAGAACCGCATCAAGGGCGTCGTGGTCACCATGGTGGATCCACGCAGCCCCGCGGCGGATCGGGGCATGGTTCCCGGCATGATCATCACCGAGGTGGGCCGCCAGGCCGTGAACAACCTGGCCGAGTTCAATGCCCAGGTGAAGAAATCCGCAGGCCGGACCCTCCTGCTTTTCATCCAGACGCCCAATGGCAGCCAGCGGATGACCCTGGCTATTCCGCCCCGGTAGGCGGCCAGAAGCACCCCCATCTTCGCGTGCCACTCGTTCTTCGCGCCGAGGCATCGCTGGTTGATGCACTGGTCGGTAGCGTAGAACCACGTATTGGTTGACAGGGCCAGAATGATCAGCGCGGT
>JBBIHT010000256.1:0-3515 GCA_037446845.1 Geothrix sp.
CGAACCAGCCCTGTCCGCCCTCCCAGTCCGTGATCACGCCGCCGGCTTCCTGTACCAGCAGGGCGCCGGCTGCAAGATCCCAGGGCTTGAGGCCCAGCTCGAAGTAGCCGTCGTAGATGCCGCAGGCCACATGGGCGAGATCGAGCGCGGCGCTGCCGGCCCGGCGGATGCCCTTGGCCCGGGGGAAGACCCGGCCGAGTGCGGCGTTGAACATCGGCCAGCGGTCACCTAACTGGAACGCGAAGCCCGTGGCGAGGAAGGCGCCGTCCAGGCCCGACTGTTGGGAGATCCGCATGGACCTGCCATTCCAGGTGGCGCCGGCGCCCCGCACAGCCACGAAGCGGTCCTCCCGCAGGGGATCCAGCACGCAGCCCACCACCGGGCCCTCCCCGTCCCACAGGGCCACGGACACGCACCAGTGGGGGAAGCCCTGGACGAAGTTCAGCGTGCCGTCCAGGGGATCCACGATCCAGCGGATCGCCCGGTCACCGGAGCATCCGCCTTCTTCGCCGAGAAAACCGTACTCCGGGAAGCGGGACGCCAGCTCGGTGCGGATGGCGGCCTCGGCATCACGATCGGCGTCGCTCACGAAATCGTGCTTCGTCTTCTCGGTGATGCCGGCGGGATCGAGCTTCCTGAAATGACCAAGCAACACCCGGCCTCCCGCCTCCGCCGCCGCCACACAGGCATCTCGCTGGGTTTCGAACATGGCTAGGTTCCTTTCTTCGAGTGCCCGGCGCTGCCCTCGGCCCTGCGTTTCAGGGTGCGAATCATGAGGGGGAAAATGACCAGGTGCAGGGGCAGCGACCCATACCAGTAGAGCAGGCCCAGCAGGCCATGGGGCTCGAAGAAGGCGGTCTGCTCCAGGCGGGCGCCGGAGCCCTCGGGCCGCACCGTGAACTGCAGCCAGGCATGGCCATCCAGCCTCATCTCGGACCGCAGCCGCAGCAGCCGGTCGGGTTCCAGGGCTTCCACCCGCCAGAAGTCCACGGGATCGCCCAGCCGCAATTCCCGTGGGTGCCGCCGTCCCCGGCGCATCCCCACGCCACGAAGCAGGCGATCCAGCACCCCGCGCAACTGCCACAGCCAGTTCCCAGCGGGCCAGCCGTTTTCTCCTCCCAGGGCGCAGAAGGTCTGGAACACCTGTCGGGTCCCTGCCTTCACATGGCGGGAGTGGCGCTCCAGCATCATGCCCTCGTGGGAGCCGAGGGTGCGGCCCTCGGGCTCTCCCGCCAGGCTGGAGGCCCAAGTAGTCTCCACCGCATCCTCGTCCAGCCGCTGCAGAGCCAGGGTCACCGCGTCCAGGTAGGCCATGGGGCGCACCCGGAATACGGCCAGCGCCCGTGGATCCCGCACCACCACCTCGCTGCTCATGCCCTCCACCAGCGGTTTCGCCAGGGCCATGGGAATGGGGGTCACCAGGTCCACCCACAGCACCGAAAGCATGGGCAGCGGAACATTCATAGGCAGGATCCATCGCCGCAGCCCCTGGGCCCTGGCGTAGCCCAGCATCATGGCGCGGTAGTCGAGTACATCCTGGCCACCAATCTCGAAGATGCCTTCCACTTCGGGGTGTTCCAGGGCCTCCAGGAGGTAGCCCAGCACATCGCGTACGCCAATGGGCTGGCAGCGGGTGTTCACCCAGCGGGGGGTGATCATGATGGGCAGGCGCTCGGTGAGGTGCCTGATCATCTCGAAGCTGGCACTGCCGCTCCCCACGATGACCGCGGCCCGGAATTCCAGCACCGGCAAGCCCGCCGAGGCCAGGGCGGCACCCACCTCCTGGCGGCTGATCAGGTGCTCGCTGCGGTGATGCTCGACATCACCCAGGCCGCCCAGGTAGATGATCCGGCGCACCCCGGCGGCGGCACAGGCCCTGGCGAAGATCTGCGCCTGCAGCCGATCCCTCCCCCGGAAATCCGAGCGGCCATCGCCCATGGCATGAACAAGGTAGTAGGCCTGGACCACCCCAGCCAGGGCGGGCACCAGGGACTCGGCATCCGACACATCCCCCTGGACGACCTCCACCCCTGCCCAATTCCGATCAGCCAGGCGCTGGGGGTTGCGGGCCAGGCAACGAACCCGGCGACCCTGGGCCAGGAGTTTGGGCACCAGGCGCCCCCCGATGTACCCCGTGGCTCCGGTCACCAGGATGAGCGGCAGGCCGGGATCCATCCCCTGGGCACCCTGCAGCGACGGTGCGATCATGCGGGCACCAGGTCCGAAAAGACGAAGCCATCCCGCTGCACAACGACTCCGGGACGAACCTGGACCGGGTGCCGGAAGGCGGGGCCGCCCCAGGCGAAGGTGTGGAACTCGCCGCGTTCCCCACAGGGATCCACCGTTGCGGGAAGATCCTCCACCAGCGCCGCATCGAAGGCGCGGCCCGCAAAGGAGGGATCCAGCGCCAGGGGATCCACACAGACCAGCGTGGCCCGCTGACCCGCCGCCACCATGTGCCGGGCCAGGGCAGCGGTGTCAGGGTTCCAGATCGGGAACTGGGGATGCAGGCCCGTGCCTGCGAGCTTCTGGATGCGGTACTCGCGGATGTCATCCAGGAAGAGATCCCCGAAGGCGATGATCTCAATGCCGCGGACCACCGCCTCGGCACAGACCCTGGCCAGGCGGGCTTCGTAGGCCTCGCTGGAGCAGGGCCAGGGCAGGGGCACTTTCCATAGGGGCAGCCCCACCGCCTCCGCCTGGGCAGTCAGAAGCACCTCGCGCACCCCATGCATGGCCACTCGCTCGAAAGCCTCGTTGGTGGTGGTGAGCAGGCCTACCACCTCCACCTCGTCCCGCTCCCGCAGCACATGCAGCGCCCAGGCGGCGTCCTTGCCGCTGGACCAGCTGAGAAGGGCCTTTGGGCGTGTCATGGGAGCTCCCCTGCTCCTCAGTATGGACACTCGATATTCCTGACGAATTCGGTAAACTTTATAGGGAGCCTGCCATGCCCAAGGTCATCAACATCGAACCCACCCCCAATCCCGATGCCCTGAAGTTCCTGGTGAACCCGGCCCTGCTGAGGTCCGGCTCGCGCTCCTTCAAGGATTTCGGCGCGGCGGTGGGCGATCCGCTGGGCTCGTGCCTCTTCGGGCTGGGGAAGATCACCTCCGTGTTCTACATGGACCGCTTCGTGACCGTGAACAAGGAACCCTCGGCCGATTGGAGCGACCTCATCGATCCCATCTGCGAGGCCATCGAGGATCTCAAGCTGCCCGAGAACGAGACGGGCGACACGGCGGCCCAGCTTTCGGGCGATGCCGACGCCACGCTGGAGCGCATCAACCACCTGCTGGACACCCGCATCCGTCCCGGCCTCGCGGGGGACGGCGGCGGCCTGGAGGTGATCTCCTTCGACGGCCAGACCCTCCAGATCAGCTACCACGGCGCCTGCGGCTCCTGCCCCTCCTCCACCAGCGGCACCCTGCGCTACATCGAGGGCCTGCTCCAGGAGGAAATCAGTCCCAGCCTCCGCGTGGTGAGCTGGTAGGACGCGAGTCGGAGGTTCGGGCCAC
>JBBIHT010000257.1:0-3512 GCA_037446845.1 Geothrix sp.
GCTGGACACCGTGAAGGACCTGCTCCGCCAGGGCAATATCAGGAGGATCATCCTCAAGAATGAGGAGGGCAAGACGCTCATCGAGATTCCCCTGACCCTCGGCCTCCTGGGAGCGGCCCTGCTGCCCGTCCTCGCCGCCGTGGGGTCCCTGGCGGCGGTGGCCGCCCGCATGGTGATCGTCGTGGAAAAGGCGGGTTGATCCTGGCTCCGGGTAGGCCGGGCTAGGGCCTACACTGGCCTGACCCTTCCGGAGCTGCCGTGTCCTACCCGCGCCTGCTGGCCCCCCTTGATCTTGGCTTCACGACCCTGCGCAACCGCGTGCTCATGGGTTCCATGCACACCAACCTGGAGGAAGCCAAGGGCGGCTTTGCCAAGCTTGCGGCCTTCTATGGCGAGCGCGCCAGGGGGGGCGTGGGCCTCATCGTCACGGGCGGCATCGCGCCGAACCTGCGGGGCCGCCTGGCGCCCTTCGGTTCGCAACTCTCCTGGCCCTGGCAGGTGGGCAAGCATCGGACGGTCACCGAAGCGGTGCACGCCGAAGGCGGCAAGATCGCCCTGCAGATTCTTCACGGTGGCCGCTACAGCTACCACCCCTTCAGCGTGGCACCCTCCGCGGTGAAGAGCCCCATCACCCCCTTCAAGCCCAGGGCCTTGTCGGAGCGCGGCATTCGCCGGACCATCCGTGATTACGCCGCCTGCGCGCGCCTGGCCCAGAAGGCGGGCTACGATGGCGTGGAAATCATGGGCAGCGAAGGCTACCTCATCAACGAGTTCATCGCCGCCCGCACCAATCGCCGCACCGATGCCTGGGGCGGCAGCTACGAGCACCGCATGCGGTTTCCCGTGGCCATCGTGAAGGCCGTGCGCGAGGCCGTCGGCCCCGACTTCATCATCATCTTCCGGCTGTCCATGCTGGATCTCGTTCCCGAGGGCAGCTCCTGGGACGAGGTGATCCAGCTGGCCCAGGCCCTGGAAGCCGCCGGCGTGACCATCATGAACACCGGGATCGGCTGGCACGAGGCCCGGGTACCCACCATCGGCGCCATGGTGCCCAGGGGTGCCTATGCCTGGGTCACGAAACAGCTCAGGGGTGCGGTGCGCATCCCCCTCATCACCACCAACCGCATCAACACACCGGAAGTGGCCGAGGAGATCCTGGCCAGCGGGTGCGCCGACATGGTGAGCATGGCGCGCCCGCTGCTGGCAGATCCCGACTTCGTGAGGAAGGCCGCGGAGAACCGGGCCCTGGATATCAACACCTGCATCGCCTGCAACCAGGGCTGCCTGGACCAGGTCTTCCAGCGGCATCGCTGCACCTGCCTGGTGAACCCCCGGGCCTGCTTTGAAACCGAACTGGCCTTCCCCCCGACCCACACCGCCAAGCGGCTGGCGGTGGTGGGCGGGGGCGCCGCGGGCATGAGCTTCGCCTGCCATGCGGCCGAGCGCGGCCATGCCGTCACCCTCTTCGAAGCCGCCTCCGAGCTGGGCGGCCAGCTCAACTACGCCAAACAGGTGCCCGGCAAGGAGGAATTCTTCGAGACCCTGCGCTACTTCGGGCGGCGCCTGGCCGCCGCTGGCGTCAGCCTGCGCCTGAATGAGAAGGCCTCGCCGGAAACCCTGGCGACCTACGACGAGGTCATCCTCGCCACGGGCGTGCGGCCCCGAGTACCCCCGATCCCCGGCGTGGCCCATCCCAAGGTCATCAGCTACCCGGATCTGCTCTCGGGAAGGGAACGGGCGGGGAACACCGTGGCCATCATCGGCGCGGGCGGCATCGGTTTCGATGTGGCCGAGTTCCTCGTGCAAGCAGCTCACGGCGCCCCCGGGCCGCTTTCCGTTGAGAGCTACCTCCGGGAATGGGGCGTGGATGGGACCCACCAGCTGCGCGGCGGCCTCCTGCCCAGGCCCCTGGTGCCCGCACCAGCGCGCACGGTGTACCTGCTCCAGCGCAAGACCGACCGCCTGGGGGCCGGCCTGGGCAGGACCACCGGCTGGATTCACCGGGCCGGCCTCAAGGCCATGAAGGTGAACATGCAGGGTGGCGTGCAGTACGAGCGCATTGACGATGAAGGCCTGTGGATCCGCGCGGGAAGGGGTGCCATGCCCACCTGCCTGGCCGTGGACAGCATCATCCTGTGCGCGGGCCAGGAATCCGAGCGCAGCCTCCAGGCCCCCCTGGAGGCCGCCGGGAAAAGGGTGCACCTCATCGGGGGCGCCGACCTGGCCTCCGAATTGGATGCCCAGCGGGCCATCCGCCAGGGGGCGGAACTGGCCGCGAGAATCTGACCTTTCGCGCCCCCAGCTCGCGGCGCTTCGCCACGCTTATCAAGGCGGGTCCCGCCTGGGTAACCTGGAGGCGGCCCCCTTTCTGGAACCCCGGATGACGCTTCCCCTGATCCCTGCCTCGGCCGTCCGTAGCCTGTTCCTGGGCGCCCAGGGGCTGCTGGAGGACCCGGCGCGACGCACCACCCTGGCCTCGGTGCAACGTCTCATAGACAGCCTGGGTTTCGTGCAGATGGACACCATCAATGTGGTGGCCCGGGCCCATGACCTGACCCTGTTCAGCCGCCTGGACGGCTACCGTCCCGACCACCTAAGGCAGCTGCTGGAAGGGAAGCGCAGCCTCTTCGAGGCCTTCACCCACGACGCCTCCGCCGTCCCCACCGACTGGTTCCCCCACTGGAAGCCCCGCTTCGCTCGCGACCGCGAGCGCATCCACGCCCAGGCCTGGTGGCAGCACCACTTCCGTGGCACGGATGGCGCACAGGTGGTGGCGGCCGTGAGGGCCCGCATCGCCCAGGAGGGCCCGCTCAAGTCCTCGGACTTCGAACATCCCGAGAAGCGAGGCCCCTGGTGGGGCTGGAAACCCCAGAAGGCGGCCCTGGATTTCCTCTGGCGCAGCGGCGAGCTGATGGTGCCCCGGCGGGAGGGTTTCCAGAAGGTCTACGACCTGACGGAACGCATGTTTCCCGATCAGCATGCCCTGCCCTGCCCCAAACCTCAGGAGCACCTGGAATGGGCCTGCAGCAGCGCCGCGAAACGGCTGTGGGTGTTCACACCGAAGGAGCTGGCGGCGTTCTGGGCAGTCATCGAAGCAACGGAGGCCAAGCTCTGGTGCGCATCGGCGCTGAAGGCCGGGCACCTCGTCCGCGTCGAGGTGGAAGGCATGGATGGCGCGGTGCGCCCAGCCTTCGCCCTGGCCGACTGGGAAGCCAGCCTGGCCAAGCTACCGGAGCCGCCGCCGCGCACCCGCCTGCTCTGCCCCTTCGATCCCATCCTGCGTGACCGCAGCCGCGCTTTGCGCCGATTCGGCTTTGACTACCGCCTTGAAGCCTTCGTGCCCGAGCCCAAGCGGCAGTTCGGCTACTTCGTGCTGCCCATCCTCGAGGGTGATCGCCTGGTGGGCCGCCTCGACCCCAAGCTGCACCGCGACCGCGGCCTCCTGGAGATCAAGGGCCTCTGGTGGGAACCCGGCATCAAGGCCACCCGGGCGCGCACCCATGCCCTGGACG
>JBBIHT010000258.1:0-3494 GCA_037446845.1 Geothrix sp.
CCTCGATCCCGAGGCCCCCATGGCCAGGCACGACCCCAATCTGCTGAACCAGGCCCTTCGCAGCATCCTGCCCAGGCTTTGAAGAGGGCACTCCTGTGCGGGAAGTCATCCGCCGATAAGACCCCGTGGCGCTGATCGAATTTGTAAATAATTTTATATCGTTTTATTTTGACAAGTACCTGGGTAGCCTGGGGCGGGCAGGAGGAAGGCAGTGGCGCTGAACGGTGACCTGGCGACCATGGGTCTGGAGGACATCTTCCAGTGGCTGGCCGTGGGCAAGAAGACCGGGGTCCTCGAGCTGAAGGGCGCCCTGCACACCAAGCGAGTGGCCTTCCATGAAGGACGCATCACCAGCATCTGGTCCTCGGACCCCCGGGAGTACCTGGGCCAGTATCTGCTTGCCTTCAACCGCATTTCCGAGGAACAACTGCGGGACGCCCTGGCGACCCAGGAGGATGAGCAGCAGTTGCTGGGGCGCATCCTCGTCAATCGCCAGCTGGTCACGGAGGCTGAGATCCGTCGCATCGTCCAGCTCAAGGTCGAGGAAAGCATCTTCGACACCTTCCTCTGGAACGCCGGCAGCTTCGAGTTCCATGATGGTGCCGAATCCCACCAGAGGGCCATGCTGCTGAGCCTTGATGTCACCGGCATCGTGCTGGAGGGGGCCCGGAGACTGGATGACTGGAAACGCATCCGCAAGGTCATCAAGGGCGGCGATGCAGTGCTTGCCCCCATCTCCGAGGCCATCGCCGAACACCTGCCCCTGGCTCCAGAGGATGCCAACATCCTGGCCCGGCTGGATGGGATCAAGCGCGTAGACCAGCTGGTCCTGGACCTGCGCCAGCCCGAATACAAGATCAACAAGCTGCTCTTCGATCTGCACGAAAAAGGGCTGGTGCGCATCACGAACCCGGGCGGCAACCTGGGCGAGAACCCGAGCCTGCAGCTCCAGCGCGCCAGGGCCCTGGTGGAGAAACAGAAACTCCAGGAGGCCCAGGAGGAACTGCGGCGGATTCTCAAGGACCAGCCGCGCCACCTGGATGCCAGCAAGATGATGGCCGTGGTCCAGGATCTCCTCGAGGAGAAAAAACTGGACCAGAACCTAGTGCCCGAATTGGCAGTCACCATGGATCAGCTCATGACCACCGACCTGGGTCCCAACGAGGCCTTCCTGGCCAGTCGCGTCAATGGCCTCTGGACCATCCGGGACATCCTTTCCATCGCCCCCTTCGAACAGAGTGAGTGTCTCTCCATCTTCTCGAAGCTGCTCAAGCGTGGGATTCTCAAGGCATCCCCACCCGCCGGAGGAGGCGACCAGCCGGCAGCCGTACGCTGACCACCCCTCCCCCACCAGGAGGTCCCATGCGTGCTGTGCTTGCCCTGATCCTGCTCCTTTCCCCCCTTGCGGCGGCCCGGAAACCCACGGCTGCCCAGCTGCAGGCTCAGGTGAAACGCCTGAGCGAGGAGCGGGATGGGTTGCAGCAGCGCCTGGCGGCGACGCAAGAATTGCAGCAGGACCTGGCCCAGGCCCGCAAGGAACGGGATGCCGCCAAGGCCGAGGCGGAGGCGGCTCGCCGGGAGGCCACGCAGCTGCGGGCAACCATGAAGGAGAACCAGGGAGGCAGTGACACCCTATTGGGGGAACTCGCCCAGGCCAGACAGGTCGCCACCGCCGCCGAGGAGAAGTCCGCCCGCCTGACCTCAGAGCTGGAGGCCCTGCAACAGAAGGCCGCCGCAGGGCCTGCCGAGGGAGCCCTGGTCATGCTCGGCCAGGAGATCCAACCCGCCAGGCCCCTGAACCTCAACCGGATCACACCCCGAGTGAAAGCCTCGGGCCTCTTCGCCAGCCGCCCCAAGGGGGTCGTGGTGGTTCAGGTGCTTGTGAACGAGCGTGGCGAGGTGACCGCCGCCCGGTTGATCCAGGGTCTGCCTGGCGATGACGCCGAGGCCCGGCAGGCGGGCGAAGCCTGCGTGGAGGCGGCCAAGCGCATCGTGTTCGACCCCGCCACATCCCAGGATGGCAAAGTGCGCTACCAGGTCTGGCAGGGGGTCGGGTTCTACCTGGATTGAGGCCGCTCACCCCAGGGACTGGGTTCGCCCATTCCCCAGCGGGCCTCGTACCATACCTTCTCCAGACAGAGCCCCTCCGGCGGGGCGGTGGGGCCGGCTTTCCGGCGATCCCGGGCCCCGAGGAGCGCGGCCATATCTGCTGGGCTCCGCAGCCCCTTGCCGACCTCCACCAGCGTGCCGGTCATGATCCGCACCTGGTGCATGAGGAAACTGGTGCCCTCGAAAACCAGCTCCGCGCCCCCCTCCGTCTCAACCAGCCTGAGGTCATGCAGAGTGCGTACCGGCGTCTTGGCCACGCATTCCGCGCACCGGAAGCTGGAGTAGTCATGGCTTCCCAGCAGTGGCTCGATGGCCTGCCTCATGGCCGATAGATCCAGCCGGTCCTTCCGGTAGATGTGCCACCGAAGATGGGCCGTGAGGGGATCCGGCGAGGGCCCAAACCCCAGCCGATAGGTGTAGCGCTTGGCCACCGCATGGTGGCGCGGGAAGAACGCCTCAGGGGCCGGCCGCACGGCCAGCACACGAATGTCCTTGGCCAGATGCGCGTTGAGGGCCGTCAGGAGGCGATAGGGTTCCCAGGCCCTGGCCGAGTGGATGAGCACTCCCTGGGCCCGGGCATGGACACCCGCGTCGGTGCGGCCCGTGCCCTGGGGCAGGGAGGCCTCAGCCTCGAGGTGGCGGTGGGCCGCCCAGAGATCGCCCTGCCCGCTGCGAAGGCTGCTTTGGATCTGCCAGCCGTGAAAGGCCGTTCCCACATAGGCGACCGTCAGGAAGTAGGCGTAGGGCATGCCCCTATGATAGGCCCTGGGCGGCTATTCATGGGATCGGCCCCTGCGAAGGACCGTTCTACGATGATCTACGCCATTCACGGGACTTACAAGCAAGCAATCAAGGGATTCTCCATGTTCCATGCCCATGTAGACCCGCCAGGGTGATGCATCCGCCATTTTTTGGAGAAGAAAACCCTTGACCCTGTTGTATCCACGGCGTAGCTTCTTGGCAGTTTAGTGAATACAGCATTCATCAGCATCTACAGCCACCCGCTCTTAGATAACCAAGCATTCACGGTCCTCTCCTTGTGGAGCGGGTACCGTTTCTTTCAACCCGGGGGTACAGTCCCCCAATTTTGGAGGTTTCCATGAACAAGGCTGAACTCGTTAGCGCCGTGGCCGAAAAGGCCGGCATCACCAAGGCCCAGGCTGCTGCGGCCCTGGATCAGGTGCTCGGTGGCATCGGCGCTGCCCTGCGCTCCGGTGACAAGGTCACCCTCGTGGGCTTCGGCACCTTCTCCGTTGCCAGCCGTGGGGCCCGGACCGGCCGCAACCCTCGCGATAACAAACCCATCAAGATCGCTGCCAAGAAGGTTGCCAAGTTCAAGCCCGGCAAGAAGCTGGCTGATGAAGTCAACGGCAAGGGCGGCAAGA
>JBBIHT010000259.1:0-3482 GCA_037446845.1 Geothrix sp.
TGGAGGAGGAGGTCAAGCGCATCCTCCAGCACGCCACGGCGGAAAGCGCCAAGCTCAACCACAAGCATGTGGGCGCCGAGCACCTGCTGCTGGGCATGCTGAAGGAGGAGGGTTGCCTGGCGGGCCGCCTGCTGAAGGATGCGGGCGCCGATCTCATCGCCGCCAAGGAAATCCTTCTGGAGAGCGGCAAGGAAGAGAAGATCGCCAAGAAGAAGAAGGAGCATCCCCTCCTGTCGGAGTTTGCCCGCAACCTGTCGGAAATGGCCGAGCGGGGCATCTTTGACAATCTCATCGGCCGGGACCAGGAGGTGGAGCGCATCATCCAGATCCTCAGCCGCCGCCGGAAGAACAACCCCATTCTTCTGGGTGAGGCGGGGGTGGGCAAGACGGCCATCGTCGAGGGGCTGGCCCAGAAGATCTACGAAGGCGTCGTGCCCCCGAGCCTGGCCGACAAGCGCATTTATGCCCTGGACCTCAGCCTGGTGGTGGCTGGCACGAAGTATCGCGGCCAGTTTGAGGAGCGCCTCAAGTCCATCATCGCCGAGGCCAGCAAGGATACGGCTGTGGTGTTGTTCATTGACGAGATCCATTCGCTCATCGGCACCGGGGCCGCCGAAGGCAGCCTGGACGCGGCCAATATCCTGAAGCCGGCCCTCAGCCGCGGCGAGATCCAGTGCATCGGTGCCACCACGCACAAGGAATACGCCAAGTACATTGACAAGGATCGCAGCCTGGTGCGGCGCTTCCAGCCCGTGACCGTGAACCCCCCTGACGAGGCCGAGAGCCTTCGCATCATCCAGGGCATCCGCAACCGCTACGAGTTGTTTCATCGCGTGCGGTACACGGAGAAGACCATGGAAGCCTCCGTGTACCTTTCCAACCGGTACATCACGGATCGCTTCCTGCCCGACAAGGCCATTGACCTGCTGGATGAGGCAGGTGCCCGGGTGAAATTGCGGGTGGGGCCCGGGGGTGTCTCCGAGGAGGGCCAGCATGCCGAGGAGGAGTTGCATCGGGTCATCAACGAGATGAACGAGGCGGTGCTGAGCCGGGATTTCGAGAAGGCTGTGCTCCTGCGCCAGAAGGAACTGCAGCTTCGGGGCGAGATCCAGAAAGCCCGTTCAGAGCTAACCGATGAGGACTATGCCCGGTTCCCGGAAGTCACCGAGCTGGACATCGAGGATGTGGTGGCCAGCTGGACGGGCATTCCCGTCACGGCCCTCAAGGCGGATGACCGGGCGGTCCTGGTGAACATGGAACCCCGCATCAACGAGCGGGTCATCGGCCAGCCCCAGGCAGTCAATGCCGTGGTAAGGGCTGTTCGCCGCGCCCGCACCGGCCTGAAGAATCCCAATCGGCCCATGGGCTCCTTCCTCTTCCTGGGGCCCACGGGCGTAGGCAAGACGGAGCTGGCCAAGACCCTGGCCACCTTCCTTTTCGGGGATCCCAAGAAGATGATCCGCTTCGACATGTCCGAGTACATGGAGAAGCACGAGGTCTCCAAGCTGCTCGGGGCCCCTCCGGGCTATGTGGGGTACGAGGAAGGGGGCGTGCTCACGGACCGGATCCGCCGCAATCCATACTGCGTCCTTCTTTTTGACGAAATCGAGAAGGCCCACCCGGATCTCATCAACATCCTGCTGCAGATCTTCGACGACGGGCAGGCTTCGGATGCCTTTGGGAACCTGGTGGACTTCAAGAACACCATCATTATCATGACCTCCAATGTGGGCAGTCGCGAGCTGCTACCGGACAAGAACCTGGGCTTCATGGAGCAGGACGGCCGGCCCGATGCCAAGGCCGGGGATGCCATGAAGGTGCTTAAGCGCACCTTCCCTCCGGAGTTCCTGAACCGAATTGATGAAATCGTCGTTTTCAACCGCCTGGGCGACGACGAGCTGAGGAAGATCGTTCGCCTGCTGGTGGAAGATCTGAATGTCACCCTCCAGAAGCACAAGCTGGTGGTGACCCTCACGGACGCGGCCTGCGATTGGCTGGTGAAAACCACCCTGCGGGATCGGGCCTATGGCGCTCGGCCCCTGCGGCGGGCCATCCAGAAGCAGGTGGAAGATCCCCTGGCCGAGCTGATGGTGGGCCAGGACACGGTGCCCGCGGGGCAGGTGAACTTTGAACTGGTGGACGAGAAGCTGGTGCCCACCCTGTCACACCCCGGAAACATGGCCTCTGGCCAGGAATCTCAACTGGTCGGAGTGCCTGAATGATGCAGCTAAATCACAGTTGGAACCGGGCCAGCTCCCGGTGGTTGCCCTTCGCCCTGGTGGCTGGCATGGCCATGCCTGCCTTGGCCCAGGATCCAGATGCCATCGCCGTGATCGAGGTGGTGGGAGCCCAGAAGCAGACGGCCGAGACGGTGATCTTCAAGTCGGGCGTCAAGGTGGGCGACGATATCCGAAGCCTCGATTTCAGCCAGGTGATGGACAAGCTCTGGGAGAGCGGCGTCTTCGACGACATCAAGCTGGAGCTGGAGGACGCCAAGACGGGCAGGAAGCTCATCATCCGGGTCAAGGAACGGCCCCTGATCAAGGAAATTGATTACCGTGGCGGCACCGAGGTGGGCCTCACCAACATCAAGGACAAGGTGAAGGAGAAGAAGCTCACCATCAATCCCGATACCGTCTATGACCCCGAGTCCGCGCGGAAAATCAAGAACCTCATCGTCGAGCAGGCCGGTGAAAAGGGGTTCCGCAATCCCGTGGTGGACATCACCCTCGAGCCCATGGGGCCCGGGGTCGCCCGGCTGGTCTTCGATATCAAGGAGGGCGGCAAGGCCAAGATCTACAAGGTGCTCTTCCGGGGCAACAAGGTGTTCAGCAGTGCCCACCTGCGGGGCGTCATGAAGAAGTCCCGCAACCACTGGTTCTTCAGCTGGCTCACCACCCACGACCTGCTGGTGGACAAGAACCTCGAGGAGGACCTGGAGAACCTGAAGAAGGCCTACTGGAAGCTGGGCTACAAGGATGTCTTCGTGGGCAAGCCGGTCATCGAGGTGGAGGATCGCACCACCGCAAGGCAGAAAAAGAAGAACGAGAAGCGCCTGAAGGAGGCCAAGTCGCCGAAGTACGACCTCCGGGCCACACTCACCATCCCCATCCTGGAGGGCGAGCAGTTCTTCGAAGGCACTTTCAAGGCAGAGGGTGGCAAGCTGTTCCGCGATTCCTTCTACCCCGCCAAGTACGCGGAGGTGAAGCGGGACAACCATTCCTTCGTGAGAAAGTTCTTCAACATCCAGCCCTCCATGGAAGGGCCCAAGGCCGGTGCCAAGCCCGTGCCCTTCGACCTCGATGCGGTGAACCAGACCTCGGAGAAGATCAAGGAGGCCTACAGCAATCAGGGCTATGTGATGTTCCGGGCAGAGCGGAAGTTCGACACTCGGGAAGAGGGGGGCGTCAAGAAGGTGGACACCCTGCTGAAGATGGACGAGGGTGAGCCCTACACGGTCCGCAAGATCGAGTTCGAGGGCA
>JBBIHT010000260.1:0-3449 GCA_037446845.1 Geothrix sp.
GCACTTGATCCAGAGGCCCTCGGGCACCCGGACCGTCTTCTCCTCCACCGCAATCTTCTGCTGGCGTTTCTTCACGAACCAGAACGACATGGGTTCTCCTACCGGCCCTTGGCCGGACCGACCTTGAGGGCTTCGAAGAGCCGGTCGAGCTCACCTTCGCTGCTGTAGTGCATGACCAGGGCGCCCGCCTTGCCCTTGGCCTTGATCTCCACCCGGGTGCCCCAGCATTGGGTCAGCTCTTCGGCGGCGGCCTTGATGAACAGGTCCTGCGGATGCTTCTTCCTGGAGCGGCTCTTGCTCTGTTTCAGAAGTTGCTGGATGCGACCCTCCAGGGCCCGGACGCTCAACTGGCGGTCCATGACCTCCTGGGCCAACTGAGCCTGCAGTCTCGGCTCGGTGACACTCAGCAGCACCTTGCCATGGCCCGTGCTCAGGCGACCGCTGGAGATGAACTCCTTCAGCTCCAGGGGAAGGCGCAGCAACCGCAGGGTGTTGGCCACCTGGGGGCGGGACTTGCCGACGCGATCGGCCACCTGTTCCTGGGTCAGGCGCAGGTGCTCTCCCAACTGCCAATAGGCCGTGGCCTCCTCGATGGGATTCAGTTCCTGGCGCTGGATGTTCTCCACCAGGGCGATCTCAAGCAGGCGATCGTCGGGCACATCCTTCACCACCACGGGCACCATGGAGATGCCAGCCTTCCGGGCCGCTCGCCACCGCCTTTCCCCGGCGATGATCTCGAACCGGTCGCCTACCTTGCGAACCACGATGGGCTGGACCATGCCGTGCTGCTTCAGGCTCTCGGCCAGCTCGGCCAGGGAGGCTTCGTCAAAGCGGGTGCGCGGCTGGGCCCGGTTCGGGACCAGGCTCCCGCTGGGCGGCATCTTCGGGAGCCATCTGGCTCATCAGGGAGGTGAGTCCACGACCCAGGGCTGGGCGCTTTAGCGGTGTGGTCATCAGGCTTCTCTCCTTGCGGGCAGCTCAAGACCTAGCCACTCCTTGGCCAGATTCAGGTAGGCCTGGGCACCCTTCGAGCGAAGGTCATAGAAGGCCACCGGTTTCCCGTGGCTGGGCGCCTCGGCCAGCCGAATATTCCGGGGGATCATGGTCTGGAACACCTTGCCCGGGAAGGCCTGGCGAACCTCCTGCGCCACGGCGGCACCCAGGTTGGTGCGCTCCTCGGCCATGGTGAGGAGGATGCCACCCATCTGAAGGCGGGGGTTCGGACCCGCCTGGATGCGGCGCAGCGTCTCGGTGAGTTCCGCCAGCCCGTCCAGCGCGAAGAATTCGCAGGGCATGGGCACGATGACTTCATCCGCCGCGGACAGGGCGTTCAGCGTGATCATGCCGAGGCTGGGGGGCGGATCGATGAGGATGTAGTCGAAGCGATTCATGACCGGCTCGAGGGCCCGCCGCAGCACCTGGAGCTGGGGCAACTCGAACAGCTCGAACTCGAGCTTGCCCCGCGCGATCTGCTCGCGCGCCACCTGCATCATGGGCACTTCCGTGCTGAGCAGCAAGGCCTCTGCCGGAGCCCCTTTCATCAGGGCGTAGGCCCCGGCGCGGTGATCGGGTTTGGGGAAGCCCAGCCCGGTGGTGCTGTGGCCCTGGGGGTCGAAGTCCACGAGCAGCACCATCTTCTCCATCATGGCAAGGGACGCGGCCAGGTTGATGGCCGTGGTCGTCTTGCCCACACCGCCTTTCTGGTTGGCGAGCACCACCACCCGGGCATGCATCAGGCCGTCCTCACGATCGCACTGGCGCTGGTCCGAACCGGCATCTCGACATCCCCCTGGTGTGGAACATCCCAGTCTAGCAGGTCGGGTTCCACGGCGAGGGGACGGTTGTCTCAGGCCAGCAGCGCGGGATCCGGGTGGATGAGGCCTAGCCGGCGGACGGGACCCGACAACCAGAGTTCCTCCCACGAGCCGTCCGAACCCGGGTTCAGTTCCAGGGACACCGCCTCGCCTCCAGAGGGCACCATCCGCCAGGAAGGGATGCCCTCGGTCTGGGCCAGCCAGGCGGCCGCCACCGCGCACCCGGTCCCACAGCACAGCGTCTCGCCCTCTACGCCGCGCTCCCAAGACCGGATGCGGGCTTCCCCAGGCCGCACCACCTCCACCACATTGACATTCGTCCCGCCCTCGAGGCCTGGGTGATGACGGAGCGGTACCGCAAAGGCTGCCAGGTTCACCTCGTCCACCCTGGGAACCCGGACGATCAGCTGCGGGTTGCCGATCCAACCAAAGGCGGCCGGCAGATCCAGCTCAAACGGCGGAGGCCTCAACCCGAACCCGTTTCCCTGGGGCATTCGTATTCCCACCCCTGCGCTGTCGCGGCGAAGGAGGATGCGTTCTCCGTTGGAAAGCACTTCGACACACAGCCCGGCGGGAGCACCCGGGATGGCCAAGGCAGCCCGGCTACCGTTGGAACAAAAGGTCTTAGAGCCGTCAGCATCCCAATGATCCAGGCGCCATACTCCCGCATCCGGCCTTTGCATCAAAAAAAGCCCATCTAAACCAAATGCCCGTCCCTTGGGGCAAAGCAGGTTTGCATAAATATCACCATTATATGTATTTATATCATCGGCCCAGAGATAGCCGAAGACATTCCCCGAGGCCGCCGCCACTTCCAGCCGCATCCTAGCGATTCCGGAAGGTGTAGACGGTTTCGCCGCGCCGGGCGTACCCCTGCCGCCGTGCCAGCGCCTCCATCAACTCGGGATCCTTGGCGGCCAGGCGCTGGACTTCCTCCAGGAGCTCCCGGTTGCGCTGGTTCAGCTCAACCAGCCGCGCCTTGGCCTCGAGCAGCTCGGATTCCCGCTTCCGCAACTCGGGAAGCCCCCCTCGAGAGAACAGCACTGCCAGCAGCGACAGAAGTGCCGAGACGACGAGGACCGCCCAGAGGGTGGAGGACTTCAGGAGCCAGTTGGCGTTCATCCTCGAATCTCCCGGCTGGAGCGCCTCAGCGAAGGCGAGCCCCGAAGGCAGCCCGGCCCGCGTACTGCGCCGCGGCGCCCAGTTCCCATTCGATCTGAAGCAGCCGGTTGTACTTGGCAATGCGATCCGTTCGGCAGGGGGCCCCGGATTTCAGCTGCCCGGCCCCGGTGGCCACGGCCAGGTCAGCGATGAAGCTGTCCTCCGTTTCACCGCTGCGGTGGCTGATGACGGCGCGGTAGCCCGCCTTGTGTGCCATGTCCACGGCCTTGAGGGTCTCCGTCACCGTCCCCACCTGATTCAGCTTGATGAGGATGGCGTTGGCCACGCCTTCCTGGATGCCCTTGGCGAAGATCGCCGGATTCGTGACGAAGATATCGTCCCCCACCAGCTGCGTGCCCCCCCCCATGGCCTCGGTCTGCGCCTTCCAGCCCTTCCAGTCAGCTTCAGCAAAGCCGTCCTCAATGGAGGCGATGGGATGTCGTGCCACCAGCCCCTGGTAGTAGGACACCAGCT
>JBBIHT010000261.1:0-3429 GCA_037446845.1 Geothrix sp.
GGATGCCTGGCGCGACACCACGCAGACGGAGGCCCGCTACCCGAATCTCCCTGCGGGCGCCTACCGTTTCGAAGTCCGGGTGAAGGACTGGAGCGGCCGGCCGACCCGGAGCGCCAGCCTTGCGTTCCGGATCCTGCGGCCCTGGTGGCAGACCTGGTGGTTCCGGGGGATCCTGCTTGGCGTATCCGGGCTGGTCGTGCTCGGGGGGCTCCGCTGGCGGAATCGCGGGGTCCTGCGGCGCATGGTCCAGCTTGAAGCCCTGGTGCACGAACGCACCTGGGATCTGGAAACGGCCAATGAGGCCCTGGAGCAGGCCAGCATGGTGGATCCGCTCACCGGGCTCAAGAACCGCCGCTATCTTCGGCTGACCATGCCTGAATTGGAGGGCCGCAGCATCCGCGCCTACCACCAGACGCGAACCCCCGTGGTGCGAGGCGAGGATCTGGTGTTCCTCATGGTGGATCTGGACCACTTCAAGCGGGTGAATGATGCCCACGGGCACCCTGCGGGAGACGCCGTGCTCAGCCAGGCCGCCGCCCTCTTGCGGTCCCTCTGCCGCGAGGGGGATTTCGTGATCCGTTGGGGCGGGGAGGAGTTCCTGGTGGTTGGAACCGGGGGGGATCGCCTCGCCGCAGACATCATGGCCCGGAACATTGTGGAACGGGTGCGCGCGTACACCTTCGATCTGGGCAATGGCCGCTCGATCCGGGCCACCTGCTCCGTGGGCTATGCGGCGTTCCCCCTCATCCCCGGCCAACCGGGGCTGATCCCATGGGAAGGCGCCGTCGAGCTGGCGGACCAGTGTCTCTATGCCGTGAAGCGGACCTGCCGGAATGGGTGGCTGGGCGTGTTCAGGGCGGACCTGGAGGTTCCCGAAGGCCTGGGGGAGGGGTTGCGGAGCGACCTCCCAGGCCTGGTAGACCGGGGGCAGCTCACCCTCCGCAGCTCGCTGCCTCCAGGCCAGCCGATCCGCTGGCGGGATTGAGAGGAGGGACCGTGCCCTGAATGCACAAGGGGGCCGAATGGCCCCCTTGTGCAGGAAACCGATCGCCGGGGCTAGTCCGTGGCGAAGGGCAGCAGCGCGATGTTGCGGGCGCGCTTGATGGCTTCCACCAGGGAGCGCTGGTGGGCGGCGCACACACCGCTGGTGCGGCGGGGCAGCACCTTGCCGCGCTCGGGGGTGAAGGCCTGGAGGGTCTTCACATCCTTGTAGTCAATGGTCAAGGCCTTCTCGACGCAGAATTTGCAGAACTTGGCGCGTCGGCCTCCAAAGGCCTTCTTCTTCTTGGGCTTGCCCTTCTTGGCATCAGCTCGGCGCTTCATCCCATCACCTCCTCAGGAGAGCGTTCCTTGACGCCGGCCTTCGCCTTGCGCTTGCTCTCGCGCTCGATGCGCTGCTTCGCGTGCTCGGCGGCCTTGTCAGCCTCGTCCATGCGAACGCTCAGGTACTTGATGACCACATCGTTGTTGCGGAAGCGGCGCTCCAGCTCAGCGATGAGATCGGGGCCAGCGTTCATTTCGAAGAGCGTGTAGTAGCCCTCGCTGAACTTCTGGACTTCGTAGGCCAGCTTCTTGCGGCCCCACTTGTCGGTCTTGAGCAGCTCGCCACCCTGCTCGGCAATGATCCCCTCGTACTGCTTGACGAGCTCATCGCTCTGCTCGTCCGTCAGCGTGGGGGAGGCGATGAAGATGGTCTCGTAGCGACGCATCATTCCTCCTTGTGGATGTGAAGCCCCCTTTGGTTTCCAGGGAGCAAGAGAGGTGCCGACTCCCATCGGCGAAGCCAATGGGGGACACGGTCCGGGGGATCGTGTGTCCGGCGGATACGCCCTCCGGCGGAGGGCGCGAAGGGATAGTTTCCCCTGAAAAGCCATGGAAATCAATGAGGCGTACCGGGCGGTGGTTCCGCCGGCGCCGCTTCCCAGAAGACCGAGGCATTCACCTGGTTCGCCAGCCCGTCCAGTGTCTCGGTGGTGCTCAGCAGGTCCAGGAACCGGGCGAAGGGGGCATCCAGACCGCCGATGCGCTCCCACTCGGGGTCGGTCCAGTGGCCCAGCACGAAGTCCACCAGGGGCCGCTCGAAGGGCCCGATCCCCAGGCGGAGGCGGGCAATAGCGGTGGTTCCCAGGGCTTCGAACACGGAACCCAGGCCATTGTGGCCGCCCGCCGAGCCATCGAGGCGGAAGCGTCCTGAACCAAGCGGCAGATCCTTGTCGTCGTACAGCAGGATCATGCGGCGGTGATCCGTTCCGGCGGCATGGGCCTGGGCGCAGGCCTCGCCGGAAAGGTTCATGTAGGTGCCGGGCACCAGGGCCTGGAGACCGGGCGCCAGGGGGTAGAGCTGGCCCGAGGCGAAGCGGCGGGCGGGTTTTGGGGCCAGGTTCCGGTCCGCCATCCAGCGCTGGAGCAGCAAGCGCCCGAGGTTGTGTCGGGTGTCCTGGTATTCCCTACCGGGGTTGCCGAGCGGGACCAGTGTCCACATGGGGCCCTCATGCGCCGCGGGCGCCAGTTCGGCGCCCGCGGCAGGAACAGGGATTGACTATTTCTTGTCGTCCTTCTTGCCCTTCTTGGCGGCCTCGGATTCAGCGGCCGCGGGGGCGGCGGCGACAGCTTCCTCGGGAGCCGCGGCCACCACTTCTTCCTCGGCAGACTTGCTGCGGATCGCGCAGACCACCTGGTGGGCATCGCCGGTCAGGAGGACATTGGGCACGAGGTTGAGCTGGTCGAAGCGGATGCTATCGCCAATCTTCAGGCCGCTGACATCCACATCAATGTGGGAAGGGATCAGATTGGGCAGGCATTCCACCTCGATTTCGCGGTGCGCGAAATCCAGGATGCCCCCTTCGCCCTTGACGCCGATGGCGGTGCCGTTGAGGCGCACGGGCACCTTCACGCGCACCTTGATGCTCATGTCCACGCGCATGAAGTCCACATGGCGGAGCCGGCGGGTGATGGGGTCGCGCTGGAGATCCTTGATGATCACATGGCGCTTGATGTCCGTGCCCTCGCGCTGGAGGAACATCACGGAGTTCATGCCGGCGTCGGAGGCCAGCACCCGGGCCACGGCCTTGGGACTGATGGCGATGGGCACGGTGGGTTCGTTCAATCCGTAGACGACGGCGGGGATCATGCCGCTCTTTTTGAGCTCGCGGCTGGCCGCTTTGCCGAAGACCTCGCGCTTGGGGACGATCAATACTTCCTGGGACATGGGATTCCTCCTACCTGGCAACGCCAATCCCCGGGGACAGGCTGCCCTCTCGTTGGCACGGGCCCGGTCGGGCCGCTCGCACCCTCCCGCTGGAAGGCCGAACCTCTGATCTTGCCTGAAATCGTCCCGAAAAACAAAGGGAAGTCCCGCCCCTGGTCCCATCCAGGCCGGCGGGACTGTGCCATCCTCCTCCAGAGGCCCCCCTTGTTCCATCCGATCCC
>JBBIHT010000262.1:0-3428 GCA_037446845.1 Geothrix sp.
AGTGGTGTGGTCTTCCGCTGAGTTGGGTCGGCCACCTTCTGTAAATGCCGCTCCGTGGTCTGGAGCAAATCCTCCCGCCGCTGCCACATGGCCGTGGGGGCGGGCCTCGGCCAAGTCCATGAAAGCGCCCACGGGCCCGACAGCCTCGCCCTTCAGTCCCAGCCGAAGGACTTCAACCAGGTGATCCGGCGAAGAGGAGAGATTCGCAACGGTCCGCGACTTGACTTGGTTCCCCTCGCGGTATGAGTGGCGCAAAAGGTGATTCGAATAGACCTTGTTCCCCGCCTTTCGGCGGGTGGTCACCCCATGAACAGCCAGACCTTTGATGGGCCTCCACCCATATCGGCCCGTAGAAGCTCTTGTCGAGGCTATTTAGTGCCTACATTACTCAACAGAAAGGAACCTCGAACCCGCGCCGGGAGCGGGATGGCCGGTTCAAGCGGTGGCCACCCCGAAGCGAGCGGCCTTGGCCTCTTCCGCATCGGCTGGGTTGCGGAACTCCGCCTGCTCGCCCGGATGGCTGTGGTACCGGCCGATGATGGTGGGCAGGCGCTGGGCTTTTCTCCCGGCCCCCATCACCCGCCGCCACCACAGGGAGTCGCCGATGACCCGGACCGGGCTGCCATCCCCAAAGGCACTCGGATAGGGGCCCAGGTCCCTGTGAAGGCACCTCCGCCAGGCGGTGGCCGGCCCCAGGGTGCCGCGTTCGCCGGTGCCGCTGCCCAGTCGTACCGGCAGCCCCGGTACCGGTGGCCACTCCGGCCGGAAGCGCAGGGCCGAGACCGGTTCATTGGGTCCCACCTGATCCGTCTCCCTCTGGCTGAAGCAGATCTGCCAATCCCCACCCACCAGGTCAGCGCCCTGGTCCAGGACCTCCTGAAAAAGTTCGACAGCACCGGGATTGAGGCGATCGTCCAGATTGAGGTTCATGACGAAGGGCGTCCGCGCTTCGGCCACCCCCCGACTCCAGGCCTCATAGATGCCGAGGGGTTCCCGCGAACAAAGGATCCGCCCCTTGACCCAGTCCGGGGCCTCGTCGCCACCATCCAGCACATAGATCCGCTCCACGGGCACCGTCTGGGCATCCAGGCAGGCCTGGTGAGCCCGGAGTAGGTCCCAGCGCTTAGGGTCCTTGTGCCAGACAGCACAGAATACCGTCGTGCGGGCGGGGACTGGGCGACCAGGCCAGTGCGCGCGGTGGAGGGATTCAAGGGCGGCGTTCCCGGGGAACAGTTGGAGCCCCCGCTCCACCAGCTCAAGGGCCTCGGCCGGGGCGCCCTTCTCCAGAAGCCCCAAGCCCACCAGCTCGTGCCAGACGCCCTTCCCACCTTCGGGCAGGGCCGACAGCGCATCCCAGGCGTCCTGGCACACCGCCCCGGGCGCATGGCCAGCGGAAAGCAGCACCAGGGCCTCCCACAGGTTCTCCGCCTGGGGATTCTGGTCCAGGCCCGCCTCCAGCACCCTGCGCGCGGGTTCATAGGCTTCCCGATGCTCGAGGATGCCTGCCAGGGCCAGGAAAGCCGGGGCCTGCCGGGGATCCAGCTGGATGACGGCCAGCAGGTGCTCCTGGGCCGCCTCCAGGTCGCCGCCTTGCAGGGCTTGCCGGGCTGCCTCAAGGAGCTGCGAGGCGTGTCGCTTCGACTCTGTGGATTGGGCCATTTGGAGGATGCCCTGTTTCAGTTGGGCGGCGGCCCTGGCCCAGGTGAAGCCCTGCACGCGCAGAAGACCCGCCGCCACGAATGCCTCGCGCCGTTTCGCATCCTGCAGGTTCCTCAGGGCCTCCAGCAGTTCATCGGGATCGTGGCCACTGACCATCTGGATGGCCTCGCCGCCCACCTCGGGGATCGAGGAGGCCCGCGCCGCGATGACCGGACAGCCACAGGCCATGGCCTCCAGCACCGGCAGCCCGAAGCCTTCGTACAGGGAGGGGTAGACCAGAGCCACTGCCGCTCCGTAGGCCTGGGCCAGTTCCCGGTCATCCAGCTGGAGCATCCGCACCCGGGCGCGCGGTGCCAGCGCTGCCAGCTCGGGTTCCAGGCTAGGCAGCCCGCCCACGCAGACGATCTCCAGCCCTGGCTCCGGCTCCCGCCCCAGGGCCTCGAAGAGCAATCGGCCATTCTTGTACCCATGCCGGAAACCCACCATCAGCACGAACGGATGGTGCAGGCCGTGTTGCTGGCGGAAGGCGTCCCGTTCACCCGGCGTGGAAGGCTTGAAGATCGGATTGACGCCCAGCGTGAGCACAGCGATGTCAGCCAGCGGAACCTCGGGGAAAAACCGGTTCAAGTCCCGGGCCGTGCTCCCCGATATGGCCGCGAAGCCCTGGGCGTGGCGAATGGCGGCGTGCTTGGCCACCCACGGGGCCTCCTGAAGATTCATCCCCATGACCTCTGGGATCATGTCGTAGGCCAGGAAGAGCGATGGCGTGCCCACGGGTACGGTGTAGTAGGTGGAGATGAAGAGGTCGGCCCCCTCCTGCCCACAGGCCCACTCGAGCATGAACGGATCCAGGTCCATGGCCTCGTAGCGGAAGGGGGGCACCCACCGCGTGCGGATCCCCGGCAGCGCCGGAAGAGTGCCACCCCGGTCCAGCACCACCACCTGCTGGCCGAAGTCCTCCCGGGCCCATTCCCCAAGGATGGCCCGCCATAGGCGGGCGATGCCCGTGTTGTTCAGCTGGAAGAAGACACCATCAATGACAACCTTCGGGGCCAATGCCCCTGCCTGGGCCAAGGCGGGAGCCGGGTCCGCTGCAGGGGCCTGGAGCACCGGCGCGCCGCTTCCTGCAATGAGCAGGTTGCTCAGGTGCCGCGAAAAGGTCTCGGGATCGGCGGCCGAGGCACCCCACCCGGGATTCTCCTGAATCAGCAGCGAACGCCAGATGGGATTCTGGGTTCCAAGAACGGCGAGGAAACCCATGAACACTTTCCCCTTCTCGCTCTCCGTAAGCCCCGAGGCCCAGACCCTGCCCCAAAGACCTGCCAGGAGATCGGAGTAGGGCCTTGCCCGCCGCTCCTGATCAGTGATCCCGATCCCCCCAAGGTACTGGTCAATGCTTTTGTCCTTCGTCGAGATGGTGTAGCCGAAGAGCGGTTCGGGAACCTTGACGATGTCACCCAGCAGGAGAAGATCCATGAGTGACACCACATCACCGCCGAAAACCGCAGGTAGCGGAAGGGTCTTGAGGAGTGCCTCGCGTCTCGTCAGGCTGTAGGTCGCGTACCAATTGAAGCGCCTCACCAGCTCCAGCAAACGCTCCACGATGGGCAGGCCATCGGTATCAATATTCTGGTAGGCAAGGTCCTGCCTTCGGTTTCCGTCCTCGTCCAGGAAGACCACTTCGGAGCAACAGGCCACAGCGTTGGGGCATTGTTCCAAGCGCTTCAGGCACCGGGAGAGGAAAGTGGCAGCATAGACATCATCGTGGG
>JBBIHT010000263.1:0-3405 GCA_037446845.1 Geothrix sp.
GCACGGTTTCTGGCCCCTTTGGGGGAGGTTGTACCATGCAGGGCCCGGGCGGCATCCAACCCGAGCTGCCGGAGGTCCCTTGCGCCTGCGTGTATTGATGACTGCCCTGGGAGGAACACTTGCCCTGGCAGGGTTTGCCATTGCCGTTTCCACCCCCGGGGAGCCGGTTGCTCTGGCCGCCCCCCAACCCCATGAGGCCAAGGTGACTGAAACCAAGAAGCCCAGCCTGGAATTCCTGAAGCAGAAACTCACCCCCATGCAGTTCCGGGTCACCCAGGAGGCCGCCACGGAGCCTCCCTTCCGCAACGAATATTGGGACGAACACCGGGATGGCATCTATGTAGATGCGGTGAACGGCACGCCTTTGTTCTCCTCCAGGGACAAGTTCGATTCAGGCTGCGGCTGGCCCAGTTTCAGCCGGGCCCTGGCGGAGGATGCCGTGGTTGAGAAGCGGGATCGCAGCCTGGGCATGGTGCGTACGGAGGTGCGTTCCAGGGAGGCCGATTCCCACCTGGGCCATGTGTTCGATGATGGTCCCAAGGCGCTTGGCGGTCTTCGCTACTGCATCAACAGCGCTGCCCTGCGGTTTGTCCCTGTGGAAAGGCTGCAGGAGGAAGGATTGAGCCAGTTCCTGCCGCAATTCGGGAAAACCCCGGCGACGGGGATCGAGGAGGTGGCCACTTTGGCGGGCGGGTGCTTCTGGGGCATGGAGGACCTGCTTCGCAAACAGCCCGGTGTCCTGGGCATCGAGGTGGGGTACACAGGCGGTACGGTACCCAACGCCACCTACGAGAACCATGCCGGCCATGCGGAAGCCGTGCGGATTCGCTTCGACCCCGCCAGGACATCCTATGAGGCCCTGCTTCGATTCTTTTTCCGCATGCACGATCCCACGACCTTGAATCGCCAGGGCAATGACCTGGGCTCATCCTATCGGAGCGCCATCTTCATCCATTCGGAAACCCAGCGGCAGACGGCTGAACGGGTGAAGGCCCAGGTGGATGCCAGCGGGAAATGGAAGCGCCCCCTCGTGACAGAAATCACCCCTGCTGGGCCCTGGTGGAAGGCGGAGGACTATCACCAGGACTACCTGCTCAAGCATCCTGGTGGCTATACCTGCCACTACCTCCGGGACTGAGGCCGGGTTCGAGCCCGGACAGGGCCAGCTCCCACTACTCCAGGGGACCGCTTCGATGGCGCTTGAGGTCCGAAACCCGTTTTTTTGAATCCAAGCGTCGCTCCTTGGATCCCTTGGTGGGTCGGGTGGCGCGCCGGAGGACGGGGCGAACCAGGGCCGCCCGGATGGCCTCCAGGGCCTTCCGGCGAGCATCCTCCAGGTTCTTGAGCTGGTCTCGGGTGCGATCGCTGACAACGATCCACAGCCCGTCCGCGTCCAGGCGGTTGCGCTGGGTCGTGCGCAGGCGCGCCAGGGCATCCTCCGGCAGGCCCTCGATGGCCGCGAGATCAATGCGCAGTTCCACTTTGGAGGACACCTTGTTCACATTCTGGCCACCAGCGCCTCCTGCCCGGACCGCCTTGAACCGGATCGCCTCGGCGGGAATGCGCACGGAGCCTGTGACTTGAATGGGTTCGGCCATTCCAACATCCTACTTCCCATGGCCCGCATCCTACCGCATGGCTTCCATGGGGCTGAGCCGCATGGCCCGGAGGGCCGGATAGAGCCCGAAGACCAGGGCCAGGGACAGGGCCACGATCCAGGCGGTGAGCAACCCGAGGGGATTCACCACCAGGCCATAGGGGAAACTGGCGGACAGCGCCTTGCACAGCAGGGCGCCGGATACCGTGCCAAGCAGGGCGCCGATGGCGGCCAGCACCAGGGCCTCCAGGAGGAACTGGATGAAGATTTCGTGGTCCGAGGCGCCCAGGGCCTTGCGCAGGCCGATTTCATAGCGGCGATCGCTGAAGCTGATGAGCATCACTGAAAGCACGCCCACTCCCCCCACCAGGAGGACCGTTCCCGCCAGACTGGTGAGCACGATCCGCCACCCGCGCATCTGCGCCAGGAAGTTCTGGTAGCCCTTGGCAGCCTCGGCGTCCAGGTCCACCACCTCCGCATCCTCGATGCCGTGGTGGGCCTGGCGGATGCGGCTGAGGAGCATGGCGGTCACTTCACCCTGGTCTCCGGCCCGATGGAGCTTGACCGTGATCTGGGCCAGCTTGTGGGCCGGGTCCATGCGGTCCTCGTAGGTCTCCAGGGGAATGAGGATGCCGTTGGCATCCGTGTAGTTCTCCTCATTGAAGATCTGCCCCGGTGCCTGCACTCCGACGATGCGGAAGGGAATGCCTTCCACGGTCAGGTCCCGGCCGATGGGGTCCGCACCCCCGAACAGTTTTGAGGCCAGGGTGGCTCCCACCAGGGCGACTGTAGCGCGGCGCCGGGAATCGTCCACGGTGAGTCCCCTGCCCAGGCCCACGGGCCGGTTCATCCAGGTGGCGTAGTCGGGGGAAACCCCCACTACGAAGATGCGCTCGGTGCCTCCTGTCACTCGTACGGAGGATGATTTCATGGCCCTCGGGAGAAAGGCCAGCACCTTCGGACTGGGTGCCGTGAGCCGGCCCAGGTCCTCGGCCCTCAGTCCTGGACTCATGGCAAAGCGTTTGCGCTCTTCGGCGGTTTCCGGGGTTTTCGGCGCGATGCGGACCGTGCCATCCCAGCTCATGCCCGCGAAGCCCGTGGTGATCTTGTCCATGACGCCATCCAGCACGGAGGTCATCACCACCAGGGCGAACACGCCGAGCATCAGGAGGGTCAGGGTGAGCAGGCTTCGGAGCTTGTGCGCCCACAGTTCCACCAGACCCGTACGGATCACCTCAAGGACCATGGCGAGGCTGAACCCTCGGGTGGCGAGGGCAGGGGGTGCTGGTTCGAGGTCCAGCAGGGAAGGGCCCGGTGCCCGGAGCCTCAGAGTCGGTTCATTCATAGCGCAGCGCTTCCATGGGAGACAGCCGGCTTGCCTTGAAGGCTGGGTACAGTGCGAACAGGAAACCGAACACGATGGCGGTACCATAGGCCCAGAAGAAGCTGGCGGGAGTCATGTAGAGAGGGATGCCGATGCTGCGGGTGATCACCCAGGAAAACCCCACCCCCAGAAAAAGCCCCGCCACGCTGCCGAGGGCCGTGAGCAGCAGGGCCTCCGTCATGAAGCCCTTGAAAATCTCCCTTCCTGAAGCACCGATGGCCATTTTTACGCCCACCTCCCGAACCCGTTCGCGGAGGCTGGCCATCTGGATGTTGACATTCACGATGCCCCCGCCAATCAGCGCCAGCACGCCCGAGAGGCTGCGCCAGAAGTGCATGGCCGGCACCGGCGTGCGCAGGCTTTGCCGGCGCCACAGGGCCAGACCGGCCAGGATCAGCACACCCACCAGGCCGCGGTAGAGCAC
>JBBIHT010000264.1:0-3403 GCA_037446845.1 Geothrix sp.
GATGCCGCCGATCAGCGCCGCCAGGGGACCGTAGGCGCTGAAGATCACGCTCTGTTTCATGCTGAGCATCGCGTGTCTTCGGCTGAGCACATCGAACTGGGACACCCTCGCCGCCTCCAGCCCAAAGGCCTGCACCACCCGCTCGCCGCTGATGGTTTCGTGGCTGAAGGTCGAGAGGGCCGAGAAAGCCAGCTGCAGGCTCTGCTGCACCCGGTGACTCCATTTCCCGATGACATAGAATCCGAGGGCCAGGAAGGAGAATGGCAACATCACGGCCAGGGTCAGGCGACCGCTGGTATGGATCATCAGTCCCAGGGTCACCGGCAGGATGGACAGCACCTGGAGGAAGCTCATGAGCCCGGGACCAGTGGCCATGCGCACCGTGCCCACATCGTCACCCACCCGGGACATGAGGTCACCCACCCGTTGCCGCTCATAGAAGGCGAAGGGCTGGGACAAGAGGAAACCGTAGAGAGCCTCGCGCTGCTCCTTCTCCACCGCGCGGCTGAGCCCGATCAGGGTGTTGCGCATCAGGTACCGGCCCAGCCCCGCCACCGCCGTGAATCCAAGCATCCAGAGCAGGTACACCCGCGACCCCGACCAGTCCTGGTGCTCAAGGGCGTTCACCGCCCGGCCCGACCAGTAGGGCACCACCGAGGCCGCCACGCTGCACCAGACCGTGGCGGCCAGGCCCCAGTACAGGGTTCGCCGGTGGCGGGCCATCAGGGGCCACCACCAGAAATACCGGGACTCGGAAAGATCAGCCACCACGCCTCCGCCAATTCAGAGTAGCAACAGGTATCCCCCCCAGGCGGGAAGCCCCCCTTCCTCAGCCCGGGCGATGGGGGCATGCTGGATGGGTCCCCGGAAGCACCCATGCGCAAACTCCTCCTGGCCCTCAGTCTGGCGCTCACCGTTGGCCTTGTTCATCCTGCCGCCTGGGGGCAGATGGTCGAGGAGTCCCTGCCCCGGGATCCCGGGGCCCTGGACTTCATCGAGGGAGACAGCTATGAGCAGTGGCTCCTCCAGTCCCTGGCCGGGGATGCCCTGGTGGGCATCGGCCCGGACGGCCGGGTCGTCGCCCGCCTGGCCTCCTCCTGGAAAACCCAGAAGGACGGCACTCTCGTGTTCACCCTGCGCAGTGACGCCCGGTACCCCGATGGCAGCCTGGCGGGGGCCGAGGATGTGCTGTGGACCCTGAGGGAAATCCTGCGCAACCCCAGGGCCAGCGCCACCAAAAAGGGCATCCTGGAAGGGGCCCAGGTGGGTCTCGAGGCCGAGACGGGCCGCCCCTGGATCCGCTCCCCCAAACCCGCCGGCCGGCTGCTCATGGAGCTGGCCCGGGTGCCCATCGCCCAGAGGCAGCATCCCGACCGCGGTTCAGGGCCTTTTCTCCTTCGCAAGGAACCCGGCGCCTGGCTCTTCTCCCGCCGGGAGCATTTCCTGAAACCCCGCATCGAGGGCATCCGGTTCCGGGTGCTCGGGGACGCCACGGCGGTCCATCTGGCCCTCGAGAAGGGCTGGCTCTCGCTGGGGGCACCGGTGGCCCGGAAACAGCTTCAACCGCCGCCCACCCATCGCCTGTTGACCCAGCCCATGAACGCCCAGTTGGTGGTGTGGAGCCACCTGGGGCCGGGCCCCCTGAAGCTTCTGGAGCGCTGGCGCAGGGATGCCTTCCCGCCCCAGATACTGGGCCAGAACGCCCGGCCCAGCCAGGGGCTGTGGCCCGAAACCCTGGGCTTCGAAACCCGCGCCATCACCTCGAACGCAGCCCCCCCGCGCCCACCCGCCACCCTGAAACTGCACTATGTGGGTGGCGATGAACTGGTGGACAAGGCCCTGCTGGTGCTCCGGGACCGGGCCCGGCGGGAGGGCTACGATCTTCAGCTCCTGCCCCTGGAGCAGGGCCTCCTCATGGACCGTTTCCACAAGGGCGAGTTCGAACTCCTGGCCTCCGTCGTCGTGTTCGAGCCCCACCCCTGGGCCGTCTTCGAATACCTCGAGCCAGCCGGCCCCATGAATGTCACCGGCTGGCGCCACGATCGCCTGGCGGTGCTGGCGGGTCGCATCCATCAACCGGGGGACTACGCCTGGAATGATGTGCAGGCTCTCTGGGCCGCCCATCCCGCCGCCCTGCCCCTGCTGGACCTCCAGAGTGTCCTCTGGGTGGACAGGCGCCTGGTGGTGCAACCCAGCCCCCTGGGCCTGTACCTGCAGACCCCCGGAGCCGCCGGCTGGCGCTGGAATCGCTGATGGCCCAGGGACTCCTGGTGTGGCTGGTGGCCCTGGCGTTGGCGTTGAAACTGCCGGGTTCGGTGTGGAAACCAGCGCCCCCGCCGCCCTTCCCCTGGCAGGCCCTCTTCCCGGCCCTCTGCGCCCTGGGGGCTCTCGCGCTGCTGGCCCCCCTGGTGGTGTGGCTGGGGGGCCCCAGCCTGGCCCGGCGACGCCCACTGGCCCTGCTGGAGGCCCCCCCCGAATGGCTCTGGGCCGCGCTCCTGTTGTCCCTTTGGCCCGCAGTCTGGGGATCCCCAGGCCTTGGAGGCTGGCTCCTCGCCTTCCTGGGGGCGGCCCTTCCCAGTGAGATCCGCTGGTTGGCCCAGGCCCTGCCCACGGAACACCCCTTCCCCGCCGTCTGGGGCGCCGTGGTCGTGCGGCGGGTGCGGCTCCGGGTCCTGGGGCGCCTCTGGGGCCGCTGGCTGGGCGCTCGCCTGCCCATCTGGCTCACGGCCACGCTGGTGCTGGAACGGATGCTGGGCGTGCCGGGGCTCGGCACCGACTGGATGACCCGGGCGGCGGGGCGCGACCGGGCCGGCCTCGCCACCTGGATCCTCGCCCTGGCCCTGCTCTGGACCCTGTCCCGCCGGTGGGATGCGGAGGTACCATGAAGGCCCGCCTGCTGTTCCTCCTGGCGCTGGCCCTTCCCGACCTGCCCCTGAACCCTTTCCGGGGCGCCCTGGCACCGAGCCTGCACCACCTCCTCGGCACCGACGACCTGGGTCGCGATGCCCTGCTCCGGCTGGCTCTGGCCTCGGGCCGCAGTCTCGGTTTCGCCAGCGCCTGCGCGTTGCTGGCCTTGGCGCTGGGCCTCCTCCTGGCCTTTCACGGACACCGCTGCCGGGGCGCCCTCTCGGCCCTCCGCAGCGTCCCCCCGCTCCTCTTCCTGTTGCCGCTGGCGGCGGTGTGGGGTGGCCTCTCGATCCTGGCCATGGGCCTGCTCATCGGCTTCCTGGCGGCCCCCCAGGTGGAACCCGCCCTCCGATCCCGCCTGGACTCCTTCCGCCAGTCCCCCGCCTGGGCCGCGGAACGCACCCTGGGCGCAACGCGACTTTCCACCCTGCGCCGGTGGAGCCCCTGGGGCTGGCAACAGATGACGGCGCTCTTTCCCAGTGTCTGGCTCGCGGCC
>JBBIHT010000265.1:0-3395 GCA_037446845.1 Geothrix sp.
CCAGGAATTGGGGATCCGCATAGAGCACTGAATCCGTGGACCGCTCCACGGTTTTCTCGTGGGAAAGGGTGATGTCTTTGCCGAGGCCAAGGAGGTTCGCCTCATGCAGGGAAAAACCGACACTCCGCTGGTTCCCCACCTGGGAAACCCCCGCACTGGCCTTGAGCGTCCAGGCATCCTGGGTTCGCACCACCGCATGGACAGCCCCGGACGCGTCCAGCTGGGGTTCGATGACCGCATCCTTAAGGAAACGAAAGGTGCGGAGTGTTCGCTCGGCCTCATGAATCCGCCGGGCATTGACCGCATCGCCGGGTTTGAAATGCACCTCCCGGCGCACCACCTGCTCCCGGGTTTGAAGGTGCAGGACATTGATGAATCGCCCCAGCCAATGATCCTCATGGGGCCGGGCGGGGTCGAACACATCCCCCACAAGCAAGTCAACACCGGCGAGGCACGCGCCCTTGGCCTCAAGGGCTTCCCAGGTGACCGGCGGACCCTGGGCGCTCAGGCTTGCAGCGACCGCCAGGAGGCAGAGGGAGCCCCAGGAGGAACTAGGCCTCCTGCTGCCCGCCTTGGCTGAGACATGATCCACCAGGCTCCTCCCCCGTTCGACCAGCCTACCCGCTGCGGATGACGGCTTCGCCTTCGGATGAACCCGGATGGCAGGACGGGGACACTCCCACTGGAAACCGATGCCTGGCCCACCGCCGTTTCGCCTGCCCTACACTGCTCTCATGGCCAATGCCCTCCTCCAGGACCTCCTCGATGCCAGCCGTCGCCTTCACGCTGGTGGCTTGCTGGCGGCCTCCGATGGGAACCTCTCCGTGCGCCTTCAGGATGGGCGCATCGCCATAACCCCCAGGGGCGTCCCCAAGGCAACGGTGCGCCTGGAGGATCTCGCGTACCTGGCGCTGGATGGAACCATCCTGTCAGGACGCCCAAGCAGTGAACGGGCCATGCACCTGGCCATCTACCGCCGGGTGCCCGAAGCCACGGCCATCGTTCACGCCCATCCCCCCACAGCCATCGCCTGGTCCCTGGCGCGGCCCGAACTTGAGGAGCTTCCCGCCGAGGGCCTGCCCGAAGTCATCCTCGCCGCAGGCCGGATCCCGGTGATACCCATGGCCATGCCCGGCAGCGAGGCCATGGGCACGAATCTCCTGCCCTTCCTGCCCGAACACCGCCTCATGATCCTGGCTCGCCATGGTGGACTGTGCTGGGGCGAGTCCATGGAGGAGGCGGCCGGGGGGCTGGAGCGTCTCGAGCAGGTCGCGACCATCCTGTGGAAAGCGGAACTGCTCGGGGGAGCCAAGCCCATGGCCCCACCGGCAATCGAGGCATTGAGGGCCCTGCGAGCCACCCTCGGGCCGAGAATCATCTGAAGGATCACGGACAGCCCGCTGCGTGAACCGGCCCAGGACCGAAGTCGCGAACAGCCACAACCCTTCCTGGAATGCGTGGAACAAGGATCCAATGAACCCCTTCGAGTCGCTTGGTCTACGGCATGACGGCAGAACCCTCTGGGTGCTGGATCAGACTCAACTGCCCGATGCCGAAGTGTGGCTGGACGGCAGTGAACCCGAGGCCATGGTCGCCCTCATCAAGCGGCTGGCTGTGCGTGGCGCGCCTCTGATCGGGGTTGCCGCAGCGGCCTGCCTGGGCACCTTGGCTCAACGGGGCGCCTCTGCCTCTGAATATGCCCTCGCCTGCGCGAACCTGCGGTCGGCGCGGCCCACCGCGGTGAACCTGGCCTGGGCCATGGATCGCATGAAGGACGCTTCGGCCCCTGAAACCGAAGCGCAGGCCATTTTCGAGGAGGATGTGCGCCTTTGCGAGGGCATGGCCCGCCAGGGCGCGGCACTGATCCAGGATGGCGAGGGCATCCTGACCCACTGCAACACGGGCGGTCTCGCCACCGCTGGCATCGGCACCGCCCTGGGGGTCATTCGAAAGGCCTTTGACCAAGGCAAACACCTCCATGTGTACGCGGACGAAACGAGGCCACTGTTGCAAGGCGGCCGCCTGACCGCCTGGGAGTTGAGGAAACTGGGCATCCCTTCCACCCTCATTGCGGACAGCATGGCGGCCCTCCTGATGCGGGATGGCAAGGTCCACCGGGTGCTGGTGGGGGCCGATCGCATCGCCGCCAATGGCGATTTCGCCAACAAGGTGGGCACCTACGGTTTGGCGGTGCAGGCCCAGCACCACGGCGTGCCCTTCCATCCAGTGGCTCCCTTCTCCACGGTGGACCTGACCTGCCCCTCTGGTGGGCACATTCCCATCGAAGAACGAGAGCCAGCGGAGATTCGTGGCTACGGTACTCTGCGCTGGGCCCCCCAGGACATGCCCGCCTGGAACCCGAGTTTCGATGTCACCCCCCTGCGGCTCATCACCAGCGTGGTGCTGGACTGCGGAGTCTATGGATCCCAGGACCTTGCCACCACGGGACTTGCCAATCTCCTCCGCCGCTCAGCCGGGCACTCCGGGTAGGCCAAACGCCCATCCCCACCCCTGTTACACAAAATTTACGAGCATGTCCTGGGGCCCGACCCAGTACAGTTGAACTGGAACCTTGGGAGATGCGATGTCCATGAATGCGGTGATACGCTGGCTTAAACCCCGGGAGACCATCTTCTTCGATCTTCTTGAAGCGGCCACGGCCAATGTCTTCCAGGCTGCCCAGCTCTTTGATCGGGAGATCCGCACCGGCGATCCGGCTCGCTTCGCGGAGTTGCGCCGTGAAATCAAGGACCTGGAACACATCGGTGACGATCTCACCCACGAAGTCATTGACCACCTCAATCACACTTTCGTAACACCCATTGACCGCGAGGACATCCTGCATCTGGCCCACGCCATTGACGATGTCATTGACCGCATCCACTCCGTATGCGAGCGGCTCATTCTCTACCGCATCACCCATGTGATGCCTGCGGTCTCAGAGATCAGCTCCATCATCGTCGAAGGCACCAGCGAGCTGGTGCACCTGGTCCGCTCCCTGCGCAACATGTCCCATACCAAGGAAATCGCGGACCGCATTCGCCGGGTTCATGCCCTGGAGAACAAGGCGGACTCCATCTACCACGCCGGCCTGGCGCAGATCTTCGAGAATCCGACCGATACCGTGGAACTGGTGAAGTGGAAGGAAATGCTCGAGAAGGTCGAGGACGCCACGGACCGGATCGAACTGGTGGCCAAGGTCATTGGTTCCACCGTCATGAAGAACGCTTGAGTCCTCGATGCTCACAGCTTTCCTGATTCCAAGCCTCGCGGTCCTGGTGCTCCTCGCGTGGGGCATTGACTACATCAACGGCTTCCACGACGCCGCCAACTCCATCGCCACCGTGGTCAGCACGGGTGTGCTCCCCGCCAAGTACGCCCTGATGATGTCAGCC
>JBBIHT010000266.1:0-3392 GCA_037446845.1 Geothrix sp.
GGTCGGGGCGAGAGGATTCGAACCTCCGACCTCTCGGTCCCGAACCGAGCGCTCTACCAGGCTGAGCCACGCCCCGACGAAGGTTTGACTTTACCTGCTCTGGGGTGGGGCGTCCAGGGTGGGATCCTCGGGCAGGCGGCCGAGGCGATGCCGTTCCTGCTGGCGGGCCATCAGGAGGGTGAGGGCGCGGCGCAGGGGATCAGGTTCGTCAGTAGGGGGCGGCATGGCGGGGGGCGGGTCGCAGGGCTGTACCTGGAGGCCCATGAGTTCCAGGTTCAGGGACCGCTGGATGCGGGCTCGCAACTGGGGCCAGACGGCTTGGATGGAATCTCTCAAGGCCCCGATGCGGGTGAGGTCCCAGCAGCCCATGACCAGGACGCCCTGGGTCAGACGGAGAGGGCGGGTGCACTCGGTGAGGGCCGGCCCCACCAGGAAGGGCCAGGCCTGGCGGAGGCGGGCTTCGGCGCGCTGATCGGGCAGGTGAGCGCCGATGGGTGTGAGGCGGGGCGCTCGCCTCATGGGTGCCATCGAGGCGGAGGCAGGGGGGCGCAGGCCCGTTCGCCGTTCAGGAGGATCGGCGAGGCGAGGGTGGGCACCATGGTCTGGGTTTCCTCGTCGAGGAGGGGCTGCATGAGATTGTGCAGGGTGCCGCCCTGGCGGAACAGGGCCTCGTCTACGCTTCGGACTTCGCTGACCGGGATGCCGTTCTGGTGGCAGAAGGAAAGGATGTCGGCCATGGGGATGGACTGCACCTGCCGTTCGATGAGGGGCACGAGGTTACCGCGATCCTTGACCCGGCCGGCATTGCGACGCCAGTGGGGGTTCGCCTCCAGATCCAGGTGGAGCCACAGGGCCAGGACCTCGAACTGGCGGTTGCTGCCCACCCCCAGCGCCACGGCCCCGTCCAGGCAGCGAAAGGCCTGGTAGGGAACGATGTGCGGGTGGGCGTTGCCCCAGCGCTCCGGTGGCTGGCCGGTCATGAGGGAACCGGAGGCCACATTGACCAGGCCTGCCAGAGCGGCCTCCATGAGGGGCACCTCGATGTGAAGGGCCTCGCCCGTGCGTTCCCGATGCAGGAGGGCGGCCTGGATGCCGTTGGCGCAGTAGAGCCCCGCCAGCACATCCACCACGGCGACGCCCACCTTCATGGGGCTGCCGCCGGGCTCCCCGGTGATGGCCATCCAGCCGCTTTCGGCCTGAATGATGAAGTCGTAGCCAGCCCTCCGGGACTCGGTGACATCGGAGGCAAAACCCCGGACCGATGCCAGGATCAACTTAGGATACTTCGCGTGGAGGCGCTTCCAGCCGAAGCCCAGCCGATCGGCCGCATCGGCGCGGAAGTTCTCCACGAGAACATCCGCATCCTTCAGCAGATCGAAGAGGTCGGCCCTCCCGGCATCGGAATGGAGATCGGCCCGGCGGGTACGCTTGCCCCGGTTGGCACAACGGAAATAGGCGCTTTCACCGTGGTTTCCCTGTTCAAAGGGTGGGCCCCAGCCGCGGGTAGGGTCACCGTCCTGGGGCTCGACCTTCTGCACCTCTGCCCCCAGATCCGCCAGTAGCTGCGTGGCGAAGGGACCGGCCAGCACGCAGGACAGGTCCACGATTCTGAAATGGGCCAGGGGTTTTGCCATCGGGGTCTCCGATGACTAGCCTACTTCATGCGGAGGCCTGGACCTTCAGGCGGGCTGTGGTGAGGGCCGTGGCGATTTCCTCAGGGGTATGGCCCAGGAAGTCCTGCCGTTGCATGAGGTGGATCAGCGTACCCTCCTTCAGGAAGGCCGCCTGGGGACTGGTGGGCATGGCCCCTTCGAAGTACTCCCGGGCCTGGGCCGTGGCTTCCTTCTCCATGCCCGCGAACACCGTCACCAGGTGATCCACGGGCAGGGCCCCGCTGCGGAGGGCCTGGATCACGCCCGGCCGGGCCCCGGCGGCGGCGCAGCCACACACGCTGTTCACCAGCAGGAGGGTGAGGCCAGGGCGCTGCAGGGCGCTGTCCACCTGGGCGGCGGTGAACAACTGCTCAAAGCCCGCCTGCACCAGCTCCTCGCGCATCGGGGCGACCATGGGCTCGGGGTAATTGGACAAGGGTGCCTCCATTGGAGGTAAAAGCTTACCAAAAAAGTCAGGATTGAGCCGCTGCTTCCAGCCATGCCATGCTGGAAGCACGCCCTGGAGTGAACATGAAGGACTTTTTCAAGAGTTTTTTCGCGGCCCTGCTGGCCCTGGTGCTGGCCGGAGGGGCGCTCATTCTCCTGGTTGTCGGCATGCTCGCGGCCATGGGTTCCGCCAACAAGCCCACGGTGCCCAGCCGGGCGGTGCTGGTGTTCGACCTGGGCACCAGCCTTCTGGATGGGGAGCGGGATCCCGAACCCGGCGAGGCCCTGGGCGAGGCCCTGGGCGGCGGCGGCAACCGCAGCCTGGTGCTGCCCGAAGTGGTGGAGGCCCTGGACCGGGCCGCGGCTGATGCGCGGGTGACCGCCCTGTTCCTCACGGGCACCCCCCAGGGCGCTGGGCCCGCCCAGCTGCGGGAGCTGCGCGACGCCATCCAGCGGTTCAAGGCCAAGAAACCCGTGCTGGCCTACAACCTGGGCTGGAGCAAGTCCAGTCTGTACCTGGGCGCAGGAGCTTCCACAGTGTTCATTCATCCCTTCGGTGAGATGGAGGTCAATGGCCTGGCCACGGAACCCATGTTCTTCGGTGAGGCCTTCAAGAAATACGGGGTGGAGGTCCAGGTCACCCGGGTGGGCAAGTTCAAGAGCGCCGTGGAGCCCTTCATCACGGACCGCATGAGCGAACCCAATCGCCTGCAGGTGCAGAAGCTGCTGGACGACATCTGGGGCGAATGGAAGGATACCGTCGCCAGGGACCGGAAGAAGGCGCCCCTGGATATCCAGGCCATTGCGGATGAACGGGGCCTGGTGGAAGCCGAGGAGGCCCGCAAGCTGGGCCTGGTGGATCGCGTGGCCACCTACGACGAGGTGCTGGACGAGCTCAAGAAGGTGACGGGAAAGCAATCCAAGGAAAAGGACTTTCCCCAGATCGCCATGGCGACCTATGTGGGCATCCCCGGGGATGCCAGGGCCGGGAAGACTCGGATCGCCGTGGTGGTGGCCGAGGGTGAAATCGTGGATGGGGAGGGCAAGGCCAGCCAGGTGGGCGGCGACCGCTTTGCCCGGGAATTGCGCCGCCTGCGCCTGGACGATCGCATCAAGGCCGTGGTCCTGCGCGTCAACAGCCCCGGCGGCAGCGCCAGCGCCTCGGAGCTGATCCAGCGCGAAGTCATCCTCACGAAGAAGGTGAAGCCCCTGGTCGTATCCATGGGCTCGCTGGCGGCCTCGGGCGGCTACTGGATCAGCACCTACGGCGACCGCATCTTCGCCGAGCCCAGC
>JBBIHT010000267.1:0-3389 GCA_037446845.1 Geothrix sp.
TGGCACTGGCCACAATCCTTGGGCGTCACCAGCACGGCGATGGTGAAGCCGTTGTGGTCCATGGCATCGGCGTCGGTTTTCGCCGCCTTATGGCAGGAATAGCAGTCCACACCCACCTTGGAATGGCGGCTCAGGCGCCACTCCTTGACGAAGGCCGGCGAGATGCCTTCGTGGCAGGCGATGCAGGCCTGGCCTTCCTTGGAGATTTTGCCGGAGGCGGGCTTGGCCTTGGCCCCGGCGGGGCTCAGGGCCGATGCGCTGAAGAGCAGGGTAAAGAGGAATGCGGCCAGGAATGGGCGGCGCATGAGGTTCCTCCTTTCGGAGTGAGATGGGGGGTGGGATGGGTAGAAAAGAGCTTTCGGATACTTCGGTCCTTTTTATAGACACATCTGCCCCCCTTGGCAAGGAGAAGATGATGCCTGGGTTGTCATGCCTTTCCGGCGGTGTGGCACGGCCCTCGCCCCGAACCCTGCGGGTGTCAGTATGTTGACCTTCCTGGATCGTTTGCTTCCCTTGATGGGCCGGCTGGCCAAGCGGGCGGACTTAGCCGTACCCGCGTTCGTTATGGTGGTGCTGGTGGTCATGGTGCTGCCCCTGCCCGCCCTGGCGGTGGACCTTCTGATCGTCCTGAACATCACCCTGAGCCTGCTGATCCTCCTGGTGGGCATGTATGTGGCCCGGCCCAAGGAGTTCAGTTCGTACCCCTCCATCCTCCTGGTGGTGACGCTTTTCCGTCTTTCCATCAATGTGGCCACGACTCGGCGGATCCTGCTCTATGCCGGGGACCAGGGTGCCGATGCCGCGGGCCACATGGTGAAGGCCTTCGGGCAGTTCGTGGTGGGCGGCAGCTATGTCATAGGCCTGGTGGTGTTCCTGATCCTGTTGGCCATCCAGTTCCTGGTGATCAACCATGGGGCTGGCCGCATCGCGGAAGTGACCGCCCGGTTCACCCTGGATGCCATGCCCGGCAAGCAGATGGCCATTGATGCCGACCTGAACGCGGGTTACATAGACGAAGTCGAGGCCCGGAAGCGCCGCAAGGACCTCCAGGAGGAAGCCGGCTTCTACGGCGCCATGGACGGCGCCGTGAAGTTTACCCAGCGGGATTCCGTGGCCGCCCTGATCATCCTGGCTGTCAATATCGTGGCGGGCATCCTGTTGGGGGTCGTGCGCTACAACCTGCCCATCAGCCAGGCCCTGGAGGTCTATACCCTGCTGACCGTGGGCGACGGCCTGGTGACGGTGATCCCCAGCCTGCTGATCAGTGTGGGTGGCGCCATCCTGACCACCCGCAGCGGGAGTGATGCCGCTGGCCTGGGGGGCGAGGTGCTGGGGCAGCTGGGCGCGGATCACCGCCCCCTGGCCATCGCGGCCTCGGTGCTCTTCCTCTTCGGAGCAGTTCCGGGCCTGCCGCTCTTTCCCTTCTGGACCATGGGCGCCCTCTTCGCCGTCATGGCCTATGCGGCCTGGAAACTGCCCAAACATGCGGCGCCCCTGGCCGCGGAGCTCGCCGCTGCCGAGAAGGCCAAGAGCACGGCCGCCGAGGCGGGGGAGAAGGTAGAGGGGCTGCTCAAGGTGGATCCCCTGGGCCTGGAAGTGGGCTACAGCCTCATTCCCCTGCTGGATGTCAACCAGGGCGGCACGGTGCTGGAACGCATCAAGGCCGTGCGGCGGCAGATGGCCCAGGAACTGGGCATCGTGGTGCCCCCGGTGCGCATCCGGGACAATCTGCAGCTGGCCCCCCACACCTATCGCATCCAGCTCCGGGGTGAGGAGATCGCCCACGCGGAAATCCAGCCCGGTCAGTTCCTGGCCATGAACCCAGGCACCGCCAGCGAGGATCTGGCCGGCACGCCCACCACCGAACCGGCCTTCGGCCTGCCCGCCTACTGGATCCCCGATACCCTGCGGGACCGAGCGCAGATGCTTGGCTACACCGTGGTGGAACCGGCCACGGTCCTCACCACCCACCTGGCCGAACTCATCAAGCAGCACGCCCCGGAACTGCTGGGCCGGCCCGAAGTCCAGCACCTGCTGGACAACCTGAAGGAGACCGCGCCCCGGCTGGTGGACGATCTGATCCCCAATATCCTGACCGTCACCACCCTCCAGAAGGTCATGCAGAACCTGCTCCGGGAACGGGTGCCGGTGCGCGATTTGGCCCGCATCCTGGAGGCCGCCGCCGATGGGGCGGCCATGACCAAGGACCTGGGCTACCTCACCGAGCATGTGCGCCAGTCCATGGGCCGGGTGCTCACCACGCCGCATCTTTCCGACGGGGGCGAGCTGGGTGTCCTGGTGCTGGATCCCACCCTGGAACAAACCCTCCAGGGGGGCATCGAGCAGACCGACCGGGGCAGTTTCCTGGCCCTGGAACCGGGCCGCACCCAGGAGCTGCTCACCCGCATCGCCAACGGTATCGCGGCCATGCTGCCGGGAGCCCAGCCTGTCCTGCTCACCAATCCAGTGGTTCGGCCGCACCTGCGGCGCCTGCTGGAACGGGCTCTGCCCCACCTGGTGGTGCTGAGTCACAGCGAGGTTCCCCTGGATGTGCGGGTGGTGAATCTGGGGACGGTGTCATGAAGGGTGAGCCATGCGCGTGAAGACCTTCGAGGCGGGTTCCATGCAGGATGCCCTTGAGATCGTGAAGAAGGACATGGGCGAGGAGGCCTTCATCCTCTCCACCCGCACCCGGCGAAGGCCAGCGGCCCTGGGCCTGGGGGAGGAAGCCATCATCGAGGTCACCGCCGCCGTGGATGAGGCGCCCCGTTCCTCCCTTCCCACCAGCCCCGGAGTGCCAGCTCTCACTTACGGCCTGCGGCCACCCTTGGCTGCCACGCCCCCCGCCAGGCAGATGGCCGCACACCCACCGGCACCGCCCATGGATCTCCAGCCCATCCGCCGGGAACTGCTCGAGATCAAGGGCGCCGTGGCCGCCATGAAGGACAACGACCAGCGCAACACCGCCATCCTCCACGAGCTGGATCAGCTCAAGGCCATGCTCAATCGCATCCAGCGACAGGGCATGCCACCGGCCCAGCTCAACCTTCCCCCATCCCTGCTGGAACTCTACGGCGACCTGGTGGGCAACGATGTGGAGCCGCTGATCGCCATGCGACTCTGCGAGTATGCGCACCGCGCCCTCAGCGACCAGGAGGGGGATGGGGCCACGGGCCCCGTGGACCCCGAGCGGGCCCGGATCTTCCTGCATCGCGTCATCGCGGATTTCATTCCCGTTGCGCCCCCCATCCAGTTGGAGCCCGGAAAGATGCGCGTGGCCGCCCTGGTCGGCCCCACCGGCGTGGGCAAGACCACCACCCTGGCCAAGCTGGCCGCCTACGCCCAGCTGCACCTCAAGCAGAAGGTGGCCCTGCTCACCCTGGACACCT
>JBBIHT010000268.1:0-3378 GCA_037446845.1 Geothrix sp.
GTTCTCTGGCTCTTCCTGCTGGCCCCGTTCCTCCTGACAGGAGAAGTGAAAGCCACCGCCTTCATCCTGGTGCTGCAGCTGGTCCAACCCGCGCTGGCCGCCCTGGAGCCCTGGGCCGCCAGGGAACCCCAGCCCAGCGTCCTCATGCTCCAGGTGCAGCCCCAGGTCACGACGGCCACACCTGCGTCCTTGACTCGCATGGCTCCAACAGATCAGACCTTTCTGCGCGGCTGGTCCCAGCTCCAGGGGCAGGATTGGAAAGGGGCTGAGACAACCTTCGAGTCCCTGGTGGGGCGGCATCCCGACCAGGCGCAGGTGCTGAACAATCTCGGGGTCGCCCGCTTCCAATCCGGGGATGGGGCAGGGGCAGACAAGGCCCTGGAAGCGGCCCTGGCGGCTGGCCCGAAGATGGAGATCCTGCTCAACCAGAGCATCCTGGCCTTCAACCGCCTGGATACATCCCTGGGAGCCTCCAAGCGGGACGAGGCCCAGGCGGCCGATCCGGATTCCTATGCCAGGCTCATCGAGCTGAACGATGCGCAAAAGGAGGTGCGGGTCTATCCCATGCCACTGCCCGATACTCCGGAGCGCGTGGAAGCCCTGAGGGAATCAGGAACCGTTGGGACAGGTGACCGTCTGCCCCTGGGCGAACCGGTCTTCCTGTGGGCCGTCATTCTGCCACTGCTGGGCCTGGGGGCATTCCTGGCGAGGGTCCGCGCCAGCATCCGGATGGCCCATCCGGCCCAGTGCGTCCGGTGCGGTGAGCCTTTCCATACTACGGACAGCTCCGATCCCAATGTCTGCGGCAAGTGTCACCACTTGTTCGTCCTGCGTGACGGCCTGCATACCGAGAACCGCCGCAAAAAGCTGGATGAGGTGGCGGATCATCAGCGGGCCACCCGCTGGATCCACAAGACTCTGGTGGTCGTCCTGCCCGGCTGTGACCTGACTTTCCTGGGAGAGACCCGGGAAGGGCTGATGGAATTCGTACCCTTCTGCCTCACGGTGGGGATGGTGGTGGCCACGGGCCGCAGTGTCCGCTATCCCGGCGAGATCTTGGCTGATCCGGCCTCCATCTGGCTGGCCATCGGCGCAGGTCTCATGGGCATGCTGTACCTGCGCTCCTGGTTGAAATTGATCATGAGGAGGGCCTGAGATGGCACTGGAAGGGTCCCTGAGGGACTTCGACCTCTTCTCCCTGTTCAACATGATCAAGATCCAGGGCAAACACGGCACCCTGGTGTTGTCCCAGGGCCAGGAATTCGTGAAGGTCTTCTTCGAAAATGGCGAGATCGTGGGTTGCGACTCCAACCAGGTGCGCATGGAGGATCGCCTAGGGACCATGCTGGTTCGCCTGGGCCGCCTGACGGGTGAGGAATTGCTGGGCATGGTGCAGGTCCAGAGGCAGACCCTCAAGCGCATGGGTACGCTCTTGCTGGAGAGCGGCAAGGTGACCTCTTCGGATATCCAGGATGCGCTCTTCAACCAGGCCACGGCCATTCTGCACCGAACCTTTCGCTGGACCGAGGGCGACTATCGTTTCGATTCATTGCTCCCACCGGACCTGGACCGGGAGCATTTCGTTCCCATTCCCGTGGATACGGTCCTCATGGAGGCGGCCCGCATCCAGGACGAGTGGCCGGAGGTGGAACGGAGGCTGCCCGGTTTCGACCTCCGGTTGGGGCGCACACCTCAGGCCCAGAGCCTCCATCTGGACATTGACCGCGATGTCGCGGATGTGCTGGATGGCAAGAACCACCTGCAAGTGGGATCCTCGGGACTCACTCACGAGCAGGAGATGGTGCTCTCCTATTTCGAGACCAGCCAGAGCATCAACGAAGCCATCCAGATCAGCCGCTACGAAGAGCTGGATACCTGCAAGGCCATCGCGGATCTCATTGAAGCAGGCCTGCTGGAGCCCATTTCCGGCGGGGCCCCCAAGGTGGTTCGCCCCTGGGTCACCGATGGCCAACCGGAGTCCGCTCCAGGCCCCTGGGAGCCAAGTCCCGCGCTGTGGCCACTGATCGCCCTAAGCCTGGCCCTGCCGCTGGCCTTCTATGTGCCTCACCACCGAGGATCCGTGAACATGGGATTGGCCAGCCTGCAGCCTGTGGATGTCCGCGCCATTCCCGAAGGCCCCACGCGCCTCAGGCAAGCCTGGGCGCTGCGCATGGCCGCTCCTGGGGATGGAGGAGCCGCCCTGGCCAGGGACCTGGGCCGCCCCCAGGAGGGAGAGAACCCCGTAAGGGATCTGTCCCGCCTTCCCGATCCCCTGGCCAGGGAAGCGCCACCTCGGATCAATCCAGACCCACTCTCGAAATGAAGGATCCAAGATGTTTGTGCACCAGGCCCCGGGTTCACTGGAGGTCATCTGCGGCCCCATGTTTTCAGGAAAATCCGAGGAGCTGATCCGGCGGATCAAGCGAGCCGTCATCGCGCGGCAGAGGGTGCAGGTGTTCAAGCCGGCCCTGGATGATCGCTACGATGCCAGCGCCATCGCCAGCCATAGCCAACGGAAGCACGATGCGATACCCGTCAAGGACAGCGTCGAGCTAGCGAGGAATCTGGACCCGGACGCCCAGGTGGTGGCCCTGGACGAAGTGCAATTCATGGACGAGGGCCTCATCCCCATCATCCAGAAACTGGCCGATCAGGGTGTGCGCGTCATTGCCGGTGGGTTGGACCAGGATTCCAACGGCGAACCCTTCGGCATCATGCCCATCCTCCTGGCCAAAGCCGAATATGTCACCAAGCTGCAGGCCATCTGCATGGTCTGTGGCGCCCTGGCGGGACGCACCCAGCGCATGGTCCAGACCGGCGGCCAGGTTCTGGTGGGCGCCGCCGAAGCCTACGAGGCCCGGTGCCGACACTGCCATGAAATCCCCCATGCCACGGGGCGGAGGCTGCTGGACGACGCTTCCCAGTCCTGAGTTGCCACATCGTCAAGGCAACCTCCCTCCCAAGAGAACTCCCTGAGGCATCCCGAACCAAGGGCACGATCAGGGCTGCCCCCCAGGTACACTGAGTGCGGCGCGCTGCCGCAGCGCCGTTCCCTTCACCGCCCGAGGCTTCAGGGCATCCCAGGAGTTCCCCATGGCTGGCGCGTACGCCTCCTTCACCCACCTCACCGACTTCATGGGCTTCGAGGGCCTGCTTACGGACGAGGAGCGCATGATCCGCGAGTCCGCTCGCAAGTTCGTCAATGCGGAGGTGCTCCCCATCATCGAACAGCACGCCCAGGCCCAGACCTTCCCGCGGGAGCTGATCCCCATGATGGGCGAGTTGGGTTTTTTCGGACCCGCGCTCCCCGAGGAATACGGTTGCATGGGCGTGTCCAATGTAGCCTACGGCATCCTGATGTACGAGCTGGAGCGAGGC
>JBBIHT010000269.1:0-3377 GCA_037446845.1 Geothrix sp.
CCACCGCGCCCGTTCGCGGTGGTTCCGGTTTGGCCTGCCCCTGGCCGTGCTTCTGGGCAGTAGCCCCTTCACCCTCGGCTTCTGGTGGCAGGTGCGCTCCTCCCACCAGCGGGAGATTCAGGCCACCCTCGACAAACGGAGCCTGGACGCCGTTGCCCGGATCGAGGCCGGGCTCCTGGCCTACGAGCATTCCCTGGTGGCCACCCGGGCCATCTTCAGGGTGGAGGGGCTGGTGGGACGGCGAGCCTTCGCCGACTTCGTGAAGGCCCTGCATCTGGAGCCTGGTATCCAGGGCGTAGGGTTCTCGCCCTTCGTCCCGGCGGCGGACAAGGCCCGGCACATCGCCGAGATCCGCCGGGAGGGTTTCCCGGCCTATGAGGTCTACCCCGCCGGGGACCGGCCCGCCTATGCCCCGGTCATCTACCTGGAGCCCTTCCTGGACCGGAACCTCCGGGCCTTCGGGTACGACATCCTGTCCGAACCCGTGCGCCGAGAAGCCCTGCTCAGGGCCATGGAGGAGGATCGGCTCACCATGACCGGTCTGGTGTGGCTGGTGCAGGAGACCCCTGCGGACACGCAGCCCGGCTTCCTGCTCTATGTCCCCGTGTACCACCGGGGAGTCCCCCTGAACTCCGTGGAGGCGAGGCGGGCGGGATTGATGGGCTGGGTCTCAGCCCCCTTCCGCATGAGGGATCTGGTGCACGGCATCCTCGGCGACCCCGAGCAGCCCGCCCTGGACCTGGAGATCTTCGACGGCGTTCCCGGTCCTCAAACCCTCCTGTACGACGGGGACGCCATCCGGGGCTCCACCGGGGGCTTCTCGCAGGCCGCAGTGACTTCCACCCTCCATTTCGGAGGCCGGTCCTGGACGGTCGTCGCCCATGCCTTGCCCGCCCTCCTGGCCCAGCACCCCGATCACTCCAGGGCCCTGCTGGGCCTCGGCGGCCTGGTCAACCTCCTGCTGGGCGCCGTCACCTTCATGGTGGTACGCCACGAGGAGGGCATCCGCACCGCCAACGACCTGCTGGAACAGCGCGTGGCAGTGCGCACCTGGGAGCTCCGGGAGAGCCTAGCCCAGCATCAGGCGCTGCTGAGCGCCATCCCCGATCTCATTTTTCTCAACACCCTGGACGGGGAGTACCTGGCCGTCTATGCCTCCGACCCGCGCCTGCTGCTCCTGCCCGAGGCCGGCTTCCTGCACCGGAGCGTGCCCGAGATCCTGCCTAGCCCTCTGGGGGCTGAGTTCATGGCGGCCTTCCAACAGGCCAAGGCAACCCACTCGGTGCAGGAACTCAGCTATTCGCTGACCCTCTCCGGCCAGGAAAAACACTTCGAGGCCCGGGTGGCCCCCGGCGCCCGGGATACCCTCCTCACCATCATCCGCGATGTGACCGAGCAGACCGATGCCGCAGCGGAGAAGACCAGGCTCCAGGCCCAGTTGCAGCAGTCCCAGAAGATGGAAAGCCTGGGCAACCTGGCGGGCGGCATGGCCCACGACATGAACAATGTGCTCGGGGCCATCCTGGGCATGGCATCCGCCAGCATCGAGACGGTGGCGCCCGGCAGCCCGGCCCACCATGCCCTCGAGACGATCACCAAGGCGGCCCTGCGGGGAGGGAAGATGGTCAAGGGGCTCCTCAACTTCACCCGCCAGGGCACGGGAGAACAGCGGCCCTTCGACCTGAACGAAACCATTCGGGAGGAAGTGCAACTGCTGGAGCGCACCACCCTCGCCAAGATCCATCTGGAGATGGCTCTGGCCGACGACCTTCCCCCCGTCATCGGCGAAGCCAGCGCCCTGGCCAACGCAGTCATGAACCTCTGCGTCAACGCGGTGGATGCCATGCCTCAAACCGGCACCCTGACCCTGGCCCCCGGAACCTGGGCGGCCAGGAGGTCGAAGTGTCCGTGGAGGACACCGGCTGTGGCATGCCCCGGGAAGTGCTCGAGCGGGCCCTGGATCCCTTCTTCACCACCAAGGCCGTGGGCAAGGGCACAGGACTGGGGCTATCCATGGTGTACAGCATCGTGAAGGCCCATCACGGACACATGGACATCCAAAGTGAACCCGGCCGTGGCACCAAGGTCGCGTTGCGCCTGCCGGCTGGCACGCCCGCGCCGGCGCCCGTTGAACTCCCCTCAGCCCAGCCGCCGGCACCCGCCCCACGCTCCTTGACTGTGCTGCTGGTGGACGATGACGAACTGGTCCAGAGCAGCACCCTGGCGATCCTCGAAGCCCTCGGGCATCGGGCCACCGTCGCTTCAAGCGGCGAAGAAGCCCTGACCAGGATCGAGGCCGGGGTCCGACCGGATGTCATCATCCTCGACATGAACATGCCCGGCCTGGGGGGCGCCGGCACGCTGCCCCGGCTGCGGGGGCTGGATGCCAGCGTCCCGGTGCTCCTGGCCACGGGCCGCGCAGACCAGGCCACCCTGGATCTGGTGGCTGCCCACCCCCATGTGAGTTTGCTCTCCAAGCCCTATGGCCTGGCGGCCCTTCGGCAGCACCTTGAGGCACTGAGCCGGACCTGACCGGCGCGGCTGACCCCGCTCCGTTTCACCCGGCCACCTGCTGGAGGACGCGGGCGATCTCCTGGCGGGTATAGGGCTTCGATAGGATGGCCTTGGCGCCCAGCCGCTTCAGGTTGTCCACATCCTCCGGGCCGCTGAAGCCCGTGGAGATCACCACCTTCGCCCCGGCGTCTATCTCGAGGATCCGTTCCAGGGCCTGGCGGCCGCCCATGACCGGCATCATGAGATCCAGCAGCACGATGTCAATCCGCCCCAGCTCCTGGTGATACCGTTCGACCCCCTCCTGGCCGTTGTGGGCCGTGAGGACCTCGTACCCCATGGCGCCAAGCGTCGCCTCGACCATGTCGAGGATCAGGCTTTCATCATCCACCACCAGCACCACCCCCTTGGACACCGGCAGCGTCGGCAAGCGCAGGGCGGGCAGTGGGGCAGGCACCATGGGCCGCTCGGCACCCGATTCGGGGAACAGGAGGCGGATCCGGGTGCCCTGGCCAGGCGCACTGGCGACCAGGATGTAGCCGCCATGGTTCTTCACGGTGCCATACACCAGGGACAGGCCAAGGCCCGTGCCCTTCCCCTTCTCCTTGGTGGTGAAGAAGGGGTCGAACATGTGGGCGGTGACGGAGGCATCCATGCCGATCCCATCGTCGGCCACCTCCACTTCCGCATAGACCCCCGGGGGGATCTGGAAGAACTGCTCGAACTGCGTCATCTCCAGTACCGACCTGCGCGTGGTCACGGTGATGCTGCCACCGGCAGGCATGGCGTCCCGGGCATTCAGGCACAGGTTCAACAGGCACTGCAGCAGCTGAGTGGAATCCCCGATGACCAGGGGCAGGCCGGGA
>JBBIHT010000270.1:0-3363 GCA_037446845.1 Geothrix sp.
ATCCTGGGGAACGGTTCGAGCTGAAGGAAAATCATTTCTGCACGCCCGGAGTCGTGGGGCAGGTCGAGCAGGCGGCGGGCATGAAGGATGCCGAGCACGATGGGATGCCTCTGGCCCGTACCAGCAAGTTCTTCCTCTACCGCGCCACCCTGGCGGATGGCAGAACCGAGTTGGTGGGGGCGGTCCTGCGCGGGGACCACGAGGTGAATCCGGTCAAGGTCAAGAACCTGGCCGGCGCCGTGGACATGGAGCTCATGCCCCTGGAGGAGGCCGAGGCCTTCACCGGTGCCAAGACGGGCTTCATGGGGCCCGTAGGGCTGAAGGGTGTGCGAATGCTGGTGGACACCAGCCTGGAGGGAGCCTGCAACCTCACCTGCGGGGCGAACCGTACGGACTACCACCACTTCGGGCTGGACCCCCAGCGGGACCTGCCTGGCTGCACCTTCGCGGACCTGCGTGTGGCCGCCGAGGGCGATGCCTGCACCCGTTGTGAGCAGGGGCACTACCAGGCATTCAGGGGGATCGAAGTGGGCCAGGTCTTCAAGCTCGGCCTGAAGTATTCCAGCAGCATGGGCTGCACCTTCCTGGACGAGCAGGGCAAGGAACATCCCATGGTCATGGGTTGCTACGGGATCGGCATCACGCGCACGGTGGCCGCCGCCATTGAACAGAACTTCGATGCCGATGGCATCATCTGGCCCTGGCCCATCGCGCCCTACCAGGTGCATGTGGTCTGCCTTGATCCTGGCAATCCAGAAGTGTCCGCCGTGGCTTGCCAAGTGGAACGGGATCTCGAACAGGCCGGATTCGAGGTGCTGCATGATGACCGCGAGGGCCTCAGCCCAGGCGCCAGGTTCAAGGATGCTGACCTGCTGGGCTTTCCCCTTCGGATCACCGTGGGCGCCAAAGGCCTCAAGGATGGCATCATCGAGCTGCGCGACCGGCGCACCCGGGAGGTCCTCAAGGTCAAGCCCGAGGCCATCCTGGCGGAGGCTTCAGTGGCCCGGGACCGGATCATGCTGGAACTGGAAACCGCAGGAGGGCGCTGATGTCCGAGGGAAGGGTTCACCTGACCACCTTCATCGAGGGGGTCCTGGTGCATGGCCAGGACACGCCGTTTGTCCTGCTCGTTCCCTCCCCGCACAGCCCCCACCGGGGCCTCCTGATGCCCGCCCAGGTGCCCTGGGCTCCTGGGTTCCTGCCCACCGCTCTGCTCAATGCCCAGATCGAGGTGGCCTGGGGCATGCCTTTCCGCTTCGTGGACAAATCCGCGCTGCCCGTCGTCTTCGACGAGCGCACCAGCCGCCTTCCAACCCCGTGGCTCCTGCGCCTGGAGGGCCTAGAGGGACAACAGCGGCTCTACCTCTCCCACCTCCTGCGCACAAAGGCCCCCGAGGACCAGCTGCCGCCGCCGCCGCCCGGCGGCCAGTGGGTGAGTGAACAGGGCCTCCACGGGGTGGACATGCTTCCCGGGGTACGCCGCCTTTGCCAGTCGGCCCTCCAGGAAGTCAGGGAAGGCTGAAATGCCTTTTTCACGCCTCACGAGAATCGGCGCCCAGGGCGCCGATTCTCGTGAGGAGCTTCTCCAGAGGAGCTACATCTGCTCGAAGGCATTGAAGAAGTAGCCGACCTCGAATTGAGCACTTTCGGGCTTGTCGCTGCCATGGGTGGCGTTGCGGCCGATGCTGGCGCCGAAGCGCTTGCGAAGGGTGCCTTCGTTGGCGGCAGCTGGGTTCGTGGCGCCCATGAGATCACGCCAGCGGAGGATGGCGTTGTCGCCTTCCAGGGCCATGAGGACCACGGGGCCTTCGGTCATGAAGGCTTCCAGTTCCGCATAGAAGCCCTTGCCCACATGCTCGTGGTAGAAACCCTGGCAGATAGCCGGGGTCAGGCGGGTCAGCTTCAGGGCGACCAACCTCAGGCCGGCCCCCTCGATGGCGCTGATGATCTCACCGATGTGGCCATCCTTGACCGCATCAGGCTTGACGATGGCGAAGGTCCTCTCCAGGGCCATGCTTCCTCCAGAATCCAAACAGTCAGTGTGCCGTGGGAAGGTAAGTTCGGCAACCACGGGATCTTCGGGCCCCAGGTCCAGGCTGGGAAAAGCGGCCCGCCCACGGTACAATCAACGGTTTACGCGATCGGACGGATTCATGATTGATTCCCTGCTGAAGAAACTCATCGGTTCCAAGAACGACCGGGAGCTGAAGCGCCTCTGGGGCAAAGTCCAGGGCATCAACGCCCTGGAGCCTGAAATTTCGGCATTGAGCGATGAAGCCTTGAAGGCCAAGACGCCCTACCTGAAGGATAAGCTGGCCCAGGGAGCCTCCCTCGAAGACATCCTGCAAGAGGCCTTCGCCGTGGCCAGGGAGGCCAGCAAGCGGGTGCTGAAAATGCGGCATTTCGATGTGCAGCTCGTGGGCGGCATGGTGCTCCACGAAGGAAATGTGGCCGAGATGCGCACAGGTGAAGGCAAGACCCTGACCGCCACCCTGGCGCTCTACCTCAACGCCCTCGCCGGGAAGGGTGCGCACCTCGTCACTGTGAATGACTATCTGGCCCGCCGGGATGCGGAATGGATGGGCCGCCTCTATTCCTGGTTGGGCCTTTCTGTGGGTGTCATCCAGCACGGCATGGACGATGCGGAACGACGCCAGGCCTATGGCTGTGATATCACCTATGCTACGAACAACGAGCTGGGTTTCGACTACCTGCGCGACAACATGAAATGGGACCTGGAGGAATTCACCCAGCGCGGCTTCCATTTCGCCATCGTGGATGAGGTGGACAGCATCCTCATTGACGAGGCGCGCACGCCACTCATCATCGCGGGCAGCAGCGAGGAGGACACTTCCAAGTACTTCCGCATTGATGCCGTGGTGCCCAAGCTGAAGGCTGAAGTGGACTACAAGGTGGACGAGAAGGACCGCCAGGTGATGCTCACCGATGAAGGCATCCATCATGCCGAGCAGCTGCTGTCCGTCGCCAATCTCTATGATCCCGCCAGCATCGAAATCCTGCATGGGTTGAACCAGGCCCTGCTGGCCCACAACCTCTACAAGCTGGATGTGGACTACATGGTGCGGCCCAAGGAGGACGGCAAGGGCATGGAAGTGGTCATCGTGGATGAGTTCACGGGCCGCCTCATGCCTGGCCGGCGCTGGTCCAACGGGCTGCACCAGGCCATCGAGGCCAAGGAGGGCGTGGAGGTCAATGCCGAGAACCAGACCCTGGCCTCGGTGACCTTCCAGAACTTCTTCAGGATGTACCAGAAGCTGTCTGGCATGACCGGGACGGCTGAGACTGAGGCCCAGGAACTGCATTCCATCTACAAGCTGGATGTGATCGTGGTGCCCACGAACA
>JBBIHT010000271.1:0-3315 GCA_037446845.1 Geothrix sp.
GGGGCGCCGCGCTGGGAGCGGCCGCCGGCACGGCCCTGGCGGCCGGCACGGCCGACACCATCATTCGCATTCCGACAGGCCAGCCTGTCTCGTTCAGTCTGGTCGCGGCGGAGCGGGTGACCCTGAAGCGGTAGTCCTCGCGCCTTCGAGGCGCGGGCCGGTCTCAGGCTTCGAGGGCCTGAAGCCGCTCCGCCTCGAAGGCCGCCCGCAGGGGTTCGAGGAGGGGCTCGATATTCCCGGCCATGAAACCGTCAATCTGATGGAGGGTGACGCCCACCCGGTGATCGGTGACGCGACCCTGGGGAAAGTTGTAGGTGCGGATCTTCTCGCTGCGATCCCCGCTGCCCACCTGGGACTTGCGCAGGGCCGAGTGGGCCGCATCGGCCTCATCCTGGGCCTTCTGGAGCAGCCGGGAACGGAGGACGGTCATGGCCTTGGCCATGTTCTTGATCTGGCTCCGTTCATCCTGGCACTGCACCACGGTGTTGGTGGGCAGGTGGGTGAGGCGCACGGCCGAATAGGTGGTGTTGACGCTCTGCCCGCCCTTGCCGCCGGAGCAGAAGGTATCAATGCGCAGATCCTTCTGCTGGATGTCAATGTCCACCTCTTCCGCCTCGGGCATGACAGCCACCGTGGCGGCGGAGGTGTGAATGCGACCCTGGGTTTCGGTCTTGGGAACCCGCTGGACCCGGTGCACGCCGCTCTCGAAGCGGAACAGGCTGTAAGCGCCTTCCCCCTCGATCTCGGCCGTGGCCTCCTTCAGGCCTCCGGCATCGGCACTGCTTTCGTCCAGCACCGAGACCTTGAAACCCCGGCGCTCGGCGAAGCGCAGGTACATGCGAAAGAGCTCTCCGGCGAACAGGGCCGCTTCTTCGCCCCCCGTGCCGGCACGCACCTCGAGGATCACATTCTTGGTGTCCAGGGGATCCTTGGGGACCAGCAGCCGCCTGAGTTCGGATTCACCCTCGGCGATGGCCTTCTTCAGGTCGGGAATCTCCAGGGAGGCCATGTCCCGCAGCTCCGCGTCCATGCCCTTGTCCCCAAGGATTTCCTCGGCCTCGGCCAGCTGTTTCACACGGGTGCGCTGAGCCATGAAGGCAAGCACCACGGGTTCCAGTTCGGCGCGGAGCTTGGATAGCTCCCGCAGGCGCTTGGGATCCGAAACGATGGCGGGATCCTGTAGCTGCGCCTCCACCTCCTGAAAGCGGGCCTCCACGGCTTCGAGTTGATTGAGCATGATTCACCTTTTTCTTCGACACCAGATTCCAGCGGGGCCGAGCCCTGGCGTGCATAGAAAAAGAGCGGGCCGATCATTCGGCCCGCTCTCGGGAACCTGACTGCTAGGCCTCGGTGGTTTCGACGGTGTCGGCCACGGGGGCCCCGACAGCCTCGACCGCCTCGATGGCGACCGGAGCCGCCTCCTTCTTGGCGTATTTCCGATTGAACTTATCCACACGGCCTTCAGTGTCCATGAGACGCTGCTTGCCGGTGAAGAAGGGGTGGCAGTTGGAGCACACTTCCACGCGCAGCTCCTTCTTCGTGGAGCGTGTCAGGAATTCATTGCCGCAGGCGCAATGAACCATGACTTCGTGCAGTTCTGGGTGAATCTGGTCCTTCATCTCTATCCTCCTGTGACCGACCGCATGCTCCCAGAAGTGGGAATCCTGCACGCGGCTTGTCCACGCAAGAGGGAAAGTGTAGCGCTGAAGTCCTGCTGGCTCAAGGGGATTTCCAGGAATGGACTACGCCTCCTCCTGGGGCTGGAGCACTCGCCGTTCGGCCAGGGCCCTTCGAAGCCGCAGGGCCAGCAGGACACTGAGGAGCAGCGTGGCATTGAAACTGAGCTCCAGGGGCACCTTCCACCACTGGAACTTCACTCGACCCAGCAGCCCAGCCTCCAGGAGGAACATGAAGGCTGTGAACAGGGCTGGCTCAAGCAGGGTCTGCCAGAGCTGCCTGGGTTGGCTGTGCCGCTCCAGCAGAAATCCCGTGAAGGCGCCATAGAGCAGGCGAGTGGCCCTGAAACCATGCAGGGTTGTGAAGCCCAGGGGAATGGACAGCAGGGTCGTGATCAGCACCGCGAGGGTGGTTCGGGCCCCTGAACCCAGGCGCAGCCAGTGGTGACGAACCCAGAAATAACCGCTACCCACGGCCAGGCCCTGGGCCGAGGCGAAGGCCAGGCAGATGTACCAGCGCCAGCCCTCGAAAAGCATGTGCCCGCCCGTGGCCAGCCCGATGATCATACCCGCCACCAGGGCGGCACCGCCGCGGTGGGTGGCGTCCTGGCCTTCGGCGGTAGCCAGCCGCTCGGCCAGCAGCCGGGGATGTTCCTTGGTGGCCAGCAGGGCAGCCATGGCGGATTCGCTGACGAAACCCCTGGCCTCGGCTTCATCCAGCAGGTGAGCCTTCAACTCCCGGATCAGGGTGCCCCGGCGCTGACGGGAAAGGCCCTGGAGGCCTGTCTCCACCTCGCTCAGGTAGGCCGCCAGGGAGTGGGGCATGGTTCGCCTAGTCCCTGGGCCCGACGAACACCTGGATCATGTCCACGAACTGGTTCCACTCCAACTTTTTCGCTGCCAGGAAGGTTTCCCCCGCTGGCTGGATCTGGTAGTACCGCCGTTCGCGACCATTCTCCTGAGTCTGCCAGTAGGAGGAGATGAACTCGGTGGCTTCCAGCTTGTGCAAAGCCGGGTACAGGGCACCTTCCTTCAGGGCGTACGATCCGCCGGTGCGCGCCCGGACAGTCTCAATGATCTGGTAGCCGTACATGGGTCCCTCGCAGAGCAGGGACAACAACAGCAAGGGGGTGCTGCCCTTGAGTAGTTCACGATCCACGGGGGCCTCCAGGTCAGGCGAATGACGCTTCCAATTTGCCTCGCAAAACGATGGCAGTCAACCCGCTTTCGAGCTCCTGTTGCCGTGTCCCGAATGGCAGATGGAGCTGGTCGAACCATCCGGCTGCGCCGGCCCGCCTCGCGTCGGCGCCCATCGGCGAGCAGCTCATCGACGCGCGCGGCGAGGGTGCGACCATTGAGATCGCGTTCAGTGAGGACGAGCGCGGCACCCGCCGCGCTCACCGTGGGCGAGACGATCTGCCTCGCCGGCACGGTGCGCTACGCGGAGCTCACCGACGCCGGGCGCAGGCTCACGCCGGTAATCGGCGCGCTCGCGGAGGTTGGCTTCGAGATGCTCGGCGCGCCGGCTGGCGATTTCGTTCGCCTTGTCCGGCTGCCTGCCCTGCAGGTGGCGCAGGGCAGCGTGATAGAGGCTTTCCAGCAAGCGGCTTTTCCAGGCGTTCCAGACCTTGGGGCTGGT
>JBBIHT010000272.1:0-3306 GCA_037446845.1 Geothrix sp.
AGGAAAGTGTTGACCAGGAGGTCTGCCTCCTTCTTTCCCAGTTCCAGCCGCTCCATCAGGTGCCTGGAGAGATCTGCCTTGGTGAGGGTTTCCATTGCTTCCATGGCAACTCCGGTGGGAGGTTCGGACTCGAGTGGCTTGAGGGCAGACCTCAATAAATCCCCAACCAGGCTCCCAGGTCAAGGGGGACATCCGCACCTATTCAGAAAAAAAGGAGGGGGGATGTCCCCTCCGGGGCGATTGGGCAGGATAGGGGTCAGTCCATGAGCCACTCCAGGAGCAGGCGCGGGCCTTCGCCGCTGGCGCCATGGGTGCGGTAATCCCGTTCCTTGCTGGACCACCCCCCGGAGAGGTCCAGGTGGGCCCAGGAGGCCTGGCCCACGAATTCCCTGAGGAAGAGGCCCGCGGTGATGGTCCCCCCCCAACGGGTCCCCGTGATGTTCTTAAGGTCGGCCAGGGGGCTCTTGAGAAGCTCGCTGTATTCCTCCACCAGTGGCAGCTGCCACAGATGCTCCCCCGAGGCGGAGCCGGCATCCAGCAGGCGATCCACCAGTTTCTGATCTGTGCCCATCATGGCCGAAACCCCATCCCCCATGGCCACCAGGGCGGCGCCGGTGAGCGTGGAGAAATCCACGATGTGATCAGCTTCCAGCTCCGTGGCCAGGTGGAGCAGATCGGCCAGCACAAGCCGTCCCTCCGCATCGGTGTTGAGCACCTCGATGGTCTTCCCGCTACGGCTTCGGAGTACATCCCCGGGCTTGTAGCTGCTGCCCGACGGCATGTTCTCAACCAGCCCCATGAGGCCCGTGACCTGCACGGGAACATCCAGCTGGGCACAGGCCACCAGGGTGGCGAGAACAATGGCCGCGCCGGTCATGTCATCCTTCATGGTTTCCATGTTGGCGGCATCCTTCAGGGAGAGTCCCCCCGAATCGAAGCAGACGCCCTTCCCCACCAGCACCACATGCTTCTTGGGCTTCTCCTTGGGCCTGTACTCCAGGCGGACAACCCGGGGAACCCGAGTGCTGCCCTGGCCCACGGCGAGCAAGGCACGAAAACCACCCTTTTCCAGGGCCGGGACATCCATGACCTCACAATGGATTTTGTGCTGTTTGGCCAGCTTGGCGGCCAGGTCCGCGAAGGCCTCGGGAAACAAGTCGCAGGCTGGGGTGTTGGCCAGATCGCGAACCCGGTGGCAGGCGGCCACTCCGGCCTCGATCAAGGGCAGTTTCCGGCGCACCTTGCGGGTATCGTCGCCGTTGGTGAAGACCTCGATGGAATCGAACTGTTTGGGTTGTTGCTTGCCTCCCTTGAAGGACACCAGGTCATAGTTGGCCAGGAGCGCGCCTTCGGTAACCGCCGTCTGGACCGCATCATGATCAAGGGTGGAGGTGGAAGGAGAAATGATCCCGATTTTCTTCCACTTGCGCTTGAGACAGAAACGAAACGCCGTGCCAACCGCCTTGCGCATCTTGTTGAGCGTGACCTTCTCCTCGTCTCCCAGTCCCACGAGCACCATCCACCGGCATCCCTTTACGCCGTTTGGATGATGAAGGGGCACAACTTCCATATAGTCGGCTTTGAAATCCTCCTCGTCCATCACCTGTCGCGCGACCTTGCTGACGGCGAGGGGCAGGCGATGTCGCTCCCGGCCAGAAAAGACCGGAACTACCAGGACATCTCCCGAAAAATCTTTGCCGGTCTGGGAGCTGATATCCACTGAAGGCATGAGGTTTCCTCCTTGGGGACGAGACTAGATCCATCCATAAAAAAAAGAAAGAGCGAATTCAGGCCACTATTGATCGGGAGGATTCGATTTAATAGTTTGACAATTTATGATTTTAGACTGCCTAAGGCCGGCCCCGTGACCGCATGCCATGATCGTTTCATGGAACTCGACCCGCGGCACCGTTTCCCATGGCCAAAACCAGCGGGTTGGCCTGCGGTCCTGGAGGCCTGCCTGAAGGCCGGGGCCCTCCTGCTCGAGGACGGGGGCACTGGCGAAGGTTTCCTGGCCTGGACCGGCCCCACCCTGGTGAGCCGCTGGCAGGGCTGCCGCTGGGAGAGCCGCCTGGAGGGGAAGCGCCTGGACGCCTCCCCCTGGGGGGCACTGGAAGCGGCGCTTGGAACACAGCCGGGCCCCTGGGTGGGCGCTGCGACCTACGAGGTTTGTTGTGACGAGGCGGAACTCCCCCGGAGGGCGGTGGAAGTGGGCGCCCTGGGACAGGCCTGGCGGGGCGTTCGGGAAGGCTTGTACTGGAAGGGAGACGCCTTCGAATGGCTGAGCTGGGAACCCCAGGCCCCCGTCCTGCAGCTGCTTGAGCAGCGCCTGGCTCCCGCGCCTGCTGGCATTCCCAAGCCCCCCCCGGGGCCCTCAATGGCGCTCACCTGCCACTGGAGCGAGGCTGTCCATCGGCAGGCCGTCGAGGCCATCCAGGCGAGGATCCTGGAGGGCGGATTCTATGTGGCCAACCTCTGTGTTCCCTTCCGGGGCCTGCTTGCTGGCGCAGTCGAACCCTTGGCCCTGGCAGCCCTGGAACGGGCCCGCCCTCCCTTTGGTGCCATCCTCCAGCTTGAGGAATGCCGGCTCCTCAGCCTCAGCATGGAAAGACTCCTGGCACGACGAGGGGGGCGGCTCTGGTCCCAACCCATCAAGGGGAGCGTGCCCCTTCTCGGTAACGCCGCTCAGGATGACCTGGCCGCCCTGGCCCTGGCGGGGGATCCCAAGGAGGTAGCTGAACACACCATGATTCTCGACCTCGTCAGGAATGATTTGGGGCGGGTGGCTTTGCCCGGGTCCGTCCGCGTGAGTCGTCCCATGGCGGTCGAGGCCTTTCCCACGGTCCAGCACCTGGTGAGCACCGTGGAAGCCGAAGCCATCCCTGGCCTGCGACTTCCGGGCCTGTTGCGATCCATCCTGCCCGGTGGCAGTGTCACCGGGGCTCCCAAGCATGCGGTTTGCGGCCATCTGGCGGCTGCGGAGGCGGCTCCCCGAGGCTTCTACTGCGGCGCCCTGGGTTGGGTGTCGCCGACAGGGAACCTCGACCTGGCTTTGCCCATCCGCACTGCCCAGATCATTGGAAGACAGGTGACCTATTGGACCGGAGGTGGCATCACCCGGCGCAGCGATGCGCGAAAGGAGTGGCAGGAACTGCATCTGAAAACCCGCGCCATGATCGGCTGAAGGCGGGAACGGCCTCAGGCGGCGTTGGCCCGCCGAAGCAACTCCTCGAACTGCTCGAAGAGGTGAGCCCGTGGCCCCTTGGGCTGCCGCTTCAGTACCATGCCCGCCTGATCAGGAGTGCG
>JBBIHT010000273.1:0-3287 GCA_037446845.1 Geothrix sp.
GGGCCTGTCTGTTCGTGGTACGGTGAACGCATGCTGACCAGGAGCCATCCATGTCCATCCTTCCTCTCCGCACCGCGGCTCTGGCCTTCCTTGTGACCGCGGCCCTTGGCCTTAGTGCCCAGGGGCCCAAGCCTCCTGTCGCCAAACAGCTGGAACACCTTTCGCTGTGGCATGGCGAGAAGGTCAACGATCCCTGGTTCTGGCTGCGAGATAAAGCGAATCCCGAGGTGGCGGCCTATCTCCAGGCTGAGAATGCCTACACGGAAGCCATGACAGCGGATCTGCAGCCCTTTTCGGAGACCCTCTATAAGGAGATGCTGGGCCGCATCAAGCAGACTGACCTGAGCGTGCCGGTACGGCGAGGGGCGTTCTACTACTACTCCCGAACCGAGGAAGGCAAGCAGTACCCCATCCAATGCCGCCGCAGGGCGAGCCAGGGCGGCACCTATGACGAGAAGGCCGCCGAGCAGGTGATCCTGGACCAGAACGAACTGGCCAAGGGGTTGAAGTTCCTGGGACTCGGTGGGTTTCAGGTGAGCGATGATGACCAGAGCCTGCTGTTCAGTTCGGATGCCACGGGATTCCGTCAGTACAAACTGTTCCTGAAGGATCTTCGCACCGGTGCGGTGCAGGGGCCCCTGGCCGAGCGGGTGACCGGTTTCACCTGGAGTAGCGACAACCGCCATGTGTTCTTCGGCACTGAAGACGCGGTGACCAAGCGACCGGACAAGGTCTGGCGGCTGGTGCTTCCCGGGGGGAAGCCAGCACTGGTCTATGAGGAGAAGAATGCGCTCTACGGCCTGAGCCTGAGCCGCACCAAGGACCGGAACTACATCGTGGTGAGCTCTGGCAGCACGGATACATGGGAAAGCCGGGTGCTGTCGGCCAAGAAACCTCTGGGGGCCTTCAGGGTGATCCTGCCCCGGGAAACGGGGCACAAGTACGAGGTGGATCACCGGGACGGGAAGTTCTATATCCGCACCAACAAGGGTGCCAAGAATTTCCGCCTGGTGACCGCCCCGGCCTCCACCCCTGGGCCAGCCCACTGGACAGAACTGATTGCACACCGTCCCGAGGTTCTGCTGGACGGGGTGGAGCTGTTCCAGGACTTCATGGTCGTGGCCGAGAAGCATCAGGGCCTGGACCGGCTTCGCATCCACAACTTCAAGGCGGGCACTTGGCGCGACCTGGGTTTCCCAGAACCCGTCTACGCGGCCTTTCCCATGACCACGCCGGAGTTCACCTCCAGGACCTTCCGCTTCAACTACCAATCCATGGTGACGCCGCCTCGCGTCTATGACTGCGATTTGACCTCGGGAAGGCAAACCCTCCTGAAACAGACGGAGGTGCTGGGTGGTTACGACCCGAGGCAGTAGGCTACGGAACGGCTCTGGGCGCTGGCCCGGGATGGGGTCAAGGTGCCCCTGTCTGTGGTCTATCGGAAGGGCCTGAAACGGGATGGCACGGCGCCACTGTACCTTTATGCCTATGGTTCCTACGGCATCGGCATGGCGGCCACCTTCAACAGCTCCAGGGCAAGCCTGCTGGATCGTGGCCTCGTCTATGTCATCGCCCACATCCGTGGGGGGAATGAGCTGGGCGAGGGCTGGCATGACGATGGCATGCTCATGAAGAAAATGAACACCTTCACCGACTTCATTGATTCAGCGGAGTTCCTGGTGAAGGAGCAGTGGACCTCAAGGGATCGCCTGCTCATCGAGGGCGGCAGCGCCGGGGGTCTCCTCATGGGCGCCGTCACCAACCTGCGGCCCGATCTCTTCAAGGCGGTTCACGCGGCCGTCCCCTTCGTGGATGTTATGAACACCATGATGGATGCGAGCCTTCCCCTCACCGTGGGCGAATACCTCGAATGGGGGAATCCCAACGAGAAGGCTGCCTTCGACTACATGCGTACCTACAGCCCCTATGACAATATTCAGAAAGCGGCCTACCCGGCGATGCTGGTGACTTCCAGTTTCAACGACAGCCAGGTGATGTACTGGGAGCCCGCGAAGTATGTGGCGAAGCTCCGAACACTGAAGACCGATAGCAATCCGTTGCTGCTGAAAATGAGGATGGAACCCGCCGGTCACGGGGGCGCCTCGGGACGCTACGACAAGCTGAAGGACACCGCCTGGGAATACGCATGGATGCTCCGCCAGGTGGGCCTGACGAAGTAGGCCGGGTCGGCTATCATGGAAAGGCGCGGCGGCAGGCCGCGCCTTTCTTTGTCCGGAACCCCATGTCCCTCCCCGAAGAAATCCAGCGACGGCGGACCTTCGCCATCATCAGCCACCCGGATGCGGGCAAGACCACGCTGACGGAGAAACTGCTGCTCTACGGTGGCGCCATTGACCGGGCGGGTTCCGTGAAGGCCCGGGAGGGTGGAGCGGCTGCGCATTCGGACTGGATGAGCATCGAGCAGGAACGCGGCATCAGCGTCACTTCTGCGGCCATGCAGTTCGAGTACCTCGGCAAGGCTATGAACCTGCTGGACACGCCTGGCCACCAGGATTTCAGCGAGGACACCTACCGGGCCCTCACTGCCGCCGACTCCGTGGTGATGCTGCTGGACTGTGCCAAGGGCGTGGAGGAACAGACCAAAAAACTGTTTCGCGTGGCCAGTGACCAGAGGCTCCCCATCTTCACCTTCGTGAACAAGCTGGACCGACCAGGGCGAGACCCGGTGGAACTCATTGACGAAGTGGAGGAGTTGTTCGGTCTTCATGCGGTGCCCATGACCTGGCCTATCGGCTCCGGCACGGATTTCAAGGGCGTCTTTGTGCGCGCCACGGGACAGATCCAGGTGTTCGAGCGGATGAAAGCCGGGCGGAAGGCCCGCATCGCCGGGCAGGGTAGTCTGGATGATCCAGAGATCGCGGCCCTGCTCACCGCCGCGGAGTTGCGGCAGCTCAAGGATGATGTGGATCTCATGAACCATGTGCTGCCACCCTTTGATCGGGCGGCTTTCCTGCGCGGGGAACAGTCTCCCCTGTTCTTCGGTTCCGCCGTGAATAACTTCGGTGTGGCCGAGTTCCTGGAGCAGTTCGTGGAACTGGCGCCGGCACCGGCTGCGCGCCCGCTTATGAATGGTGGCGAGGTCACCCCGGAGCATCCGTTCACCGCCTTCGTATTCAAGGTACAGGCCAACATGAACAAGGCCCACCGGGATCGCGTGGCCTTCGCCCGCATCGTTTCCGGGCGCTTCGAGCGTGGCATGGATGCGCTCCATGTGCGCGAGAAGAAATCCATCAAGTTGAACTACCCCCACATGTTCTTCGGCCGCG
>JBBIHT010000274.1:0-3287 GCA_037446845.1 Geothrix sp.
CAGCCCCCACGCGGTTCTCGGGGTGGGGGCTGGGGCCGGCAGGTGGTTCCGCCCATAGGGAGGAGAGGCCCACCAGGGTGAGAAATGCTGCTCGATGGTTCAATGGCTGTCCTTTCTGCTGCCCTGAACTGGGCGGGATTCCAGGGCGATGGCTACCAGATAGCGGGGCGAACCGGGGCGTCCCGTTTCATGGGCTGGCCATCCCCACAACCGAAAGCCTCGTAGAACTCGGGGAGGTTGGAAAGGGGCCCGTTCACGCGCTCGCGGCCGGGGCTGTGGGGATCGGTCTTCAGGCGCAGGGAGAGGGCGGCCTCGCGGATGTGGTTGCGCCACACGGTGGCGGCGCCCAGGAAGAAGCGCTGGGGCCCGGTGAAGCCGTCCACGGGGGTGGGCAGGGCCTTGCCCTTCAGGCTGTTCTGGTAGGCGGCGAAGGCGATCTTCAGGCCGCCGATATCGGCGATGTTTTCGCCAAGGGTGAGTTTGCCGTTCACATGCTCGCCCTTGAGGGGTTCGTAGGCGTCGTACTGCCGGACCACCAGATCCGTGCGGGAGGCATAGGCCTTCTTGTCCGCGTCCGTCCACCAGTTCTTGAGGTTGCCCTCGGCATCGAACTGACTGCCCTGGTCGTCGAAACCGTGGGTCATTTCATGACCGATGACAAAGCCCAGGGAACCATAGTTCACGGCGTCATCGGCCTGCACATCGAAGAAGGGCGGCTGGAGGATGCCTGCGGGGAACACGATCTCGTTCATGGTGGGGCTGTAGTAGGCATTCACGGTGGGGGGCGTCATGCCCCATTCCGTGCGGTCAATGGGTTTCCCGAGCTTGGCGAGGTTCTCCTGGGCGCGATGGGCGGAGGCCCGGCGCACATTGCCGAAATAATCGTCCCTGCGAACTGCGAAGGGGTAGGTCTTCCATTTGTCCGGGTAGCCGATTTTCACGCCAAAGGCGTTGAGCTTCCGTAGGGCCTGGGCCTTGGTTTCGGCTCCCATCCAGTCCAGGCCCGTGATGCGTTGGCGCAGGGCCAGGCGCAGGTTCTCCACCATCGCCAGCACTTTCTGTTTGGCCTCGGGAGGGAAGGTCCGTTGCACATAGAGCTGCCCCAGGGCCTCGCCCAGGGTGCGATCCGTGGCGGCCTCGATGCGCTTGGGCCGGGGCTCCTGCTCCGGCGTCCCGTTGAGCACTTTGCCCTGGAAGGCGAAGCTCTCCTCCACGAAGGCCTTGGGCAGCAGGGGGGCGCTGGCGTTCAGGATCTGCCAGCGGAGGTATGCGCGCCATTGGGGGGCGGGCACCTTGCCGGCCAGTTCGGCGAAGGCCTGGAAGAAGGAGGGCTGGGACAGGTTCAGCTCCTTCAGGCTGGCCTTCCGGGCCTTGAAGTAGTCGTTCCAGTCGAACCCCGGCGCCTCCGAGGCCAGCTGATCGAGGGTGCGCTTGTTGTAAGTCTTCTGGGGATTCCGTAGCTCGACGCGAGTCCACTGGGTCTGGGCCAGCTGGGTTTCCAGGTCCAGCACGACCCGGGCCCGGGCCTGGGCCAGCGCCCTGCTGTCACCGGCCAGTTCCAGCATGCGGGCCACATGGACTTCGTACTTCTCGCGAATGGCCTGGGTGCGGGCATCGTGTTTCAGGTAGTAATCCCGGTCCGGCAAGCCGGTGCCACCCTGGTTGAGGTAGCCCAGGTAGTGGGTGCTCGCCTTGGCATCCTGCCGCACAAAAAAGCCGAACCCCCCAGGCAGCCCCTGGCCGTGCAGTCTGGCCAGCAGGGCGGGCAGCTGCCGAAGCTCCTTCAGGCTCTCGATGCTGGCGAGGATCGGCTTCAGGGGACTGAGCCCGCGCTTCTCGATGGTCGCCTCGTCCATGCCGGAAGCGTAGAAGTCCCCGACTTTCTGCTGGATGCTCCCCTGGCTCCAGGCGGTCTTGGCGCTGGTCTCTTCCAGGATCTGTTTCAGCACCGCCCGGTTCCGCTCGCTGACCTCCTCGAAGCCGCCGAAACGGGCCTTGTCGGCCGGAATGTCGTGGGCCTTCAGCCAGCCTCCGTTGGCGAACTGGTAGAAGTCCTGGCAGGGCTGGACGGTGCTGTCCAGGTTCGCAGGATCAATGCCGGGTCGTGGGGAGGCCTGGGCCCGAAGCCCCAGGGCGGTAAGTCCCAGGGCAAGGGAGAGGGCAACCGGGATCGGGGTCGTCATTGTTAGCCTCGTAAGTTGAGGGTAAAAGCCTAGCAGAATCCTCAGGAAGGGGTGGCTACCGCAATATTGACCGTTTTCTGGATCTCGGCGTGCACCACGCCCTGGGCATCCACCAGGTCCACCGTGAACACACGATCCACCTTGGGCTCGTCCTGCAGCAGGCGATGGATCTCCTCCACTTCGAAATCTTCCAGGAGGAAGACCGCGCTGAGAGTGCTGCGGCCGGGTCTGCGGAACCGGATGGAGGCGGCCTTGTCCCAGACCACGAAATCCGGGCCCAGGCGCTTGATAAGCATGAGCATGAAGAAGGGATCCACCGCTCCGTAGAGACTGCCGCCGAAGATGGTGCCCACATAGTTCCGGGTGCGCCAATTGAGCGGCAGGCGCACATGGACTTCGGACCAGTCCGCGGCGATGAACGAGACCCGCCCGCCCGTGCCCCGGTAGCAGGGCCAGACATTCATGAACCAGCGAAAGGCGCGGGTGCGGATGGATTCGTGCACGCTAGAAACGGACCGTGACCTTTTCCCCGTCCTTGATGTGGACCGTATCAATGAACCGGATCTGGCGGTTGGTGTGGGTCAGGATGAGGCTGGAAGTGCGGATGCCGTGGCCGAAGTGGCGCACGCCCTGGAGAAGGTTTCCGTGGGTTACCCCGCAGGCGGCGAAGACGATCTCGTTGCCAGGGCACAGGTCGTCCGTGAAGTAGATGCGCCCGAAGTCCACGCCCATGGCCTCGGCCTTCTCGCGGCTGGCGGTGTTGGTGTCCACCTTCAATCGTCCCTGGATCTCCCCGTTCAGGCACTTCAGCGCGGCGGCGGAAAGGACGCCCTCGGGGGCGCCGCCGGTGCCCATGACCGCGTGAATGCCCGTGCCGGAAACCGCCGCGCTGATGGCGGCGCTTAGATCTCCATCGCCGATGAGCTGGATGCGGGCCCCTGCCTTGCGGATGTCCTCGATAAGGGTGGCGTGGCGCTCCCGGTCCAGCACGGTGACGGTGATCTCCTCCACCTTGCGATCCAGGGATTTGGCGATGATCTGCAGGTTCTCGGCCACGGGGGCGTCCAGGCTCACCTTGCCCTTGGCAGCTGGGCCCACCACCAG
>JBBIHT010000275.1:0-3286 GCA_037446845.1 Geothrix sp.
GGATGGGCGCATTGCCATCCTGGGCGTGGGCGATCCAAACGGCACCGCAGTCGCATCATGTGAAATCGTGGCGGCGGATGGATCCAGCGTGCAGCCTGCGGGCTCCCTGCTGTTTCCAAGGATTGATCCAGTGGCCGTACTTTTAAGTACCGGCAAGGTAGCCATTCTGGGGGGCAAACTCGATAACCATGGGCCGGTGGCCACCCAGATTGAGGTGTGGGATCCCTCAGATGGCACCTCAACCTACGTGGGCGATTTAATAACCCTTCATGGGGAGGGAGCCGCGTCGGCTTCACTGCCCGACGGACGAATCTTCCTGTGTGGCGGTACGGGATGGGGTCAACCCGAACTGATCGATCCCCTCACCTGGATCACAGAGGTGGTCCCGTTCTCCGGAGGTGTAAGAGCTGGAAGCATCTTGGGCTCCTTGCCATCCGGGAATGTGGTGTTTGCAGGCGGTACCAATGGAACGACGGCCTTTGCCGACCGGTGGGTTTACGACTGGAAATCGAAGGGTTTGACCCAGATGATAGGGGTGGATGGGCCCTTGGCCTACCCCAGGGTCGATGCAGGGGCTGTCGTGCTGAAGGATGGGAAGTGGGTCGTTCTCGGCGGCGGAGGCAGTTTCGGGCAACCGGGCCTCACAAGCGTGGAAACCTACGCCAGCCCGGATGGCCATCGGCTTTCAATCACCCAAGGGGCCACAGGTTACGTGATGGGATCTACCACCCTTCTGACGGATGGGAGGGTGCTCCTGGCGGGTGGTGCGCTCGTCTCGGGGTTCTCGACCCTGGGAATGCCCATGACGCGTGTGTACGACCCCGTCCTTGGAACAGCGTGGAACGGCACCTCGTTGTTTGTAGGGCGGGCGGCCCACACCGCAACCCTCCTGTCAGACGGCCGAGTGCTCATCGTGGGTGGTAGCACCGGTCAGGGAGCCCTGGCCTCCACGGAAATCCTGACCGTGCATTGAGGGCATCAGGCGGGTCGAGGCGAACCTGCCAGCGGTGCCCGCGGGGCCAGGGCTGTTGCCCCAGGCTAAACGGTCGGCCTGCGATCCTCAGCGGTTGAGGGAATCCAGTTCCCTCAGCCGCGCCTTGACCTCCGGGCTGCCGAAGGCGCTCCAGCCGCCCTCGTCCCGGGCGCCCAGGACGCGGTGGCAGGGCACGAGGATGAGGATGGGGTTGGCCTTCACCGCCTGGCCCACAGCCCGGGCGGCGCCGGGGCGGCCCGCCAGCAGGGCCACGGCGCCGTAGGTGAGGGTCTGCCCGGGGGCGGTGCCCCGCAGCACCCCCGCGACCCGCTGCTGGAAGGGCGTGAGCCCCGAGAGGTCCAGGGGGATGGACCCCAGGGCCTGGGGCTGGCCCGCCAGGTGGCCCAGGAGCTGGCGCACCGCCCCGTGCACCCAGGCCGGGGCCTGGGTGGCCTCAGCCTCGCCGGGCATCTCGATAAACCGGAGCAGGCAGACGCCCTCCGCCGTCCAGTCCAGGCGCAGACGGCCCAGGGCGCTGGCAAAGCTGAGGGACCTTGGTGCCATCTGGGTAGGATGGCAGCATGCGCTGGCTCGCCATCGACCACGGCACCAAGAAGCTTGGCCTCGCCTTCTCGGACGAGCTGGAGATCCTCGCCTCGCCCTTCGCGGTGTGGCCCCAGGAAGAGGACCGCACCCTCGACCGGCTGGTGCGGCTCTGCCACGAGGAAGGCGTGCAGGCCCTGGCGGTGGGCCTGCCCCGCCACAAGGATGGTGCCGAGAGCGCCACCGCCCCCGCGGCCCGGGCCTTCGGGGAGGCCCTGGCCACCCGCACCGGGTTGCCCCTGCGCTTCGTCAACGAACACCTCAGCAGCGCCGAAGCCGAACGGCTCCTGCGCGAGCGGGGCGTCAAGGCAGACAAGCGAAAAAGCCTGCTCGACGCGGCGGCGGCGGCCGTCATCCTGGCGGAACTCCTGGAGGATCGCAGGACCCGGGGCCTCCAGGGCTGATGCCTGGGTCCTCCCGGAAGCCGCTGCTCAGGTGGCATCCTGCCCTTTGGCCCGGAGCCACTCCGTCGCTTCGGGATAGAGTTCCTCCGCACAGTGGGGGCAGATCCCGTGGGAGAAAGTCGCGGAGGTGTGCTCTGAGATGTAGCCCTCCAGCTGCTCCCAGTAGCCCCGGTCGTTCCGGATCTTCTTGCATTGGGAACAAATGGGCAGCAGCCCACTCAGCGTCCTGATTTCATTGATTTTTTCATGAAGCTCGGCATTCAACTGTTCCAGAAGGAGGTTGGAACTCTGAAGCGATTTTTTATGCTTCCTGATTTTTCCGTTGTAGAAGATCAGAATGCCCGCCGCCCCGATCGTGAATACGAGGGCGGAAATGATGACAATGACGAAATAGCGCCCTTTTTCGTACTTCAGCGAAGCGATGATTTTCTCCCTTTTCAGGAGATCAATTTCATTGTCCTTCCTCAAGGTAGCGAGGTTCAGGGAGATCTCGGCAATCCGGCCGTTCTCCTGCTGGGTGTAGATGGAATCCTTGGTGGCGATGAAGGACTTGTAATAGCGGTACGACTGGGCCGGGTCGCCCAGCTGTTCATACAGCAGGGCCAGGAGTTCGTAACTGGCCTTCAATTCCTCCCGGGCGTTGATTCTCAGGGCGAGGGCGGCGGCTTCCCGGGCACAGAGAATCCCCCGGCCAGGGTTACGGGTCAGGAGGTGAAGGCGCCCCAGGCCATTGAGTACCTGGGCTCGCCCGTGTTCCTGGCCCTTTTTCCCGTACTCGGCCAGGGCACGATCCAGGTACCGATGCGCCTGGGGGAATCGCTTGAGATCCGTATAGGTGATGCCCAGGTTGAAGCAGGCATAGGCAAGGAGGGCGGTCTGCCGGTTCTTCTGGATCTGCGCCATGGCCTGTTGATGGTGTCTCAGGGCTTCATCGAGCCGGCCCAGCTTGTACTCGGCGAAACCCGTATTGAGGTGGACCAGAATGTGCCTGGGGTCATCCAATCGTTGGGCAATGCGGGGCAGGATCTGTTGATAGTACTCAATGGCCTTCTGGTACTGCCCCATGTTGTGATACAGAATCCCGATGTTATTCAGCGACTGGATCGAAGCCGGTTCAAGGGACAGGGACTCGCGGATGCGCAGGGATTCCAGATGCTTCTCCAGGGCCTTGCTGTACCTGCCCATGAAGGTGTAGGTGATGCCAAGGGTGTTGTGGGCCTTGGCGATTCGCTCCGGGTTGTTGATCTTTCTGCTTAGAGCCAGCGATTCAGTCCCAAATTGAACGGCCAGCTTGAATTTGCCCATC
>JBBIHT010000276.1:0-3258 GCA_037446845.1 Geothrix sp.
GAGCACACCCTCCTGCGCGCCATCGAGAAATCCCAGCTGAACCAGGAGAACAAGCGCCTGCGTGACCAGATCCAGAATGGGGCCCCGGCACCCAAGATGGTGGGCCGTTCGGAGATCTGGCAGAACCTGCAGGCGCTGCTGCGCCGCCTCGCGCCCTCCCCATCCACGGTGCTGATCACCGGCCCTTCCGGGACTGGCAAGGAACTGGCTGCCCGGGCCATCCACGACTGGAGCCCCCGGGGCCAGGGCCCGTTTGTGCCGATCCATTGCGGCGCCATTCCCGAAACGCTGCTGGAGGACGAGCTGTTCGGCCACGCCCGGGGAGCCTACACCGATGCCCGCACGGACCGGCCAGGCCGTCTCCAGCAGGCCGAGGGGGGCACACTCTTTCTCGATGAGATTGGCACCATGCCCATGAGCCTGCAGGTGAAACTGCTGCGGGTGATCCAGGAGCGTGAGTTCACGCCCCTGGGATCAACCCGCACCCTGAAGGCCGATTTCCGCCTCGTGGTGGCCACCAACGAGGATCTGCTGGCCCTGGTGGCCCAGAAACAATTCCGGGAGGACCTCTACTACCGGCTGAATGTCATCCAGGTGCAACTGCACCCGCTGAAGGAACACCCGCAGGATATTCCGGTGCTCGTGTCCCATTTCATGCGGAAATTCGCCCGGGAGCTGGGGCAGCCCCTCAAGCAGGTGGAACCGGCAGCCCTGCAGGCCCTGGAGATCTATGGCTGGCCGGGCAATGTCCGCGAGCTGGAGAATGCCGTTGAGCGGGCCATGGCCCTTGGATCCGATCCCGAACGGTTGCTGCTCCAGGATCTGCCGGCGGGCATCGCCGGCCTGCACCCCTCGGTGGCCTTCCCGAAACTGCCCCAGCACCAGGATCTGGGACGCTTTCTCACGGATCTGGAACGGCACCTCATCCTGGAATCCCTCCAGGACACGGCCTGGAACAAGAGCGAATCGGCCCGGCGGCTGGGCATGCGCCGCACGACCCTGCTCCATCGGTTGCGGGCCCTGGGCATCCCCATGGATCCCATGGAGGAGGCGCAGGGCTCCCTGGTGCAGGAAAACCAGGCCTGGGGGGCACGATGAGAGCCTGGCTGGTGGCCCTCGCGGCGGGCGGCACCCTCCTGGCGTGGTCCCCCCGTCTCCACGAGGTCCAGACCGCCAAGGCGGTCCGCCTCGTGCCCCGGCGCATGGCAGCTTTGCTGCGGGCGCACCCCCAGGCGCTCCTGGAAGGGGCCCGGGGGATCGCCAATGATCAACCGCCTTCCCCGGAACAGGTGGAGGCCCAGTTTCGGACCATCCTCCGGCTCACCGAGGAGCGCCATCGCCCCGAGGACATTGTTCGGGATCTCGGGGTTCTTGCCCACCTGACCCAACTGCTCTGCGATCCCTCCGCCACCACTGGAGTAAGCCCCCTCCGGGAGTCCTTCGAGAACTATGCCGAGGCCAACCAGGGACACCTCCTCGTGACCCGGGAACCCTACTGGGCCCTCCGGGGAAGCCTGGATCCTGCCCAGCCCCTGAAACGGCTCGGCGCGTTGAAATTGGCCCGCAACGGGGTCCTGAAGGCTCATTTCGACGAGGAAGGGGGACGCCGCCTGGGGCCCTGGGATGAACTCTCCATTCCCTTCGCTCAGCTTCAACTGGCCTTCTCCACGGGAGTCAACGCCACGGCCAATCTCTACATCCTGCTGTGGCGCGCCGCGGGAGACCAGTGGGAACTCCCGGCGTCCCCGTGACCCCCCCGGCTGGGGTATTCTGATCAGGCACTAGGCGAATCACGACTTTCAGACTATCTTTCCAAGCATCCCTGCATCCCTTTGGAGTAGCTGATATGGGCACCTATACCCGCCTCGGGTCCTACCTGCTGGCCTCAGAACTGGCCAGTGATCCCTTCGGCTCTGTGCATCGGGCCGTCGTCATCTCCGGTGCCGGCTTCGATCGCCATGTGCTGGTCCGCTCCTTCTCGGAGGAACTCTTCCAGGCGGGGCTGAACCTCCGCCTGAGTGAAGCGGGCCGGGTGATTCCCCTCCTGGGCGGGGCTCGGATCTATGGCCTGGGCTATCGCATCGAGGGGGGCAAGGCCCCCCATGTTGCCTGGGACCATGTGCCCGGGCGAAACCTGGCCCAGCTCATCGAGAAGGCCCGCCAGGAGCAGATTCCCTTCGGCGTGGACCACGCCCTCACGGTGATCCAGGGCGTGGCCCAGGGCCTCGTCCAGATGCAGACCAAGGGTGTGAATCATGGGGTTCTCAGCCCGCACAGCGTGTGGGTGAGCTTCGAGGGAGCCACGCAAATCGTGGATGCGCCCTACGCAGCCATCGTGAGGAGCCTTCTGCCCAAGGCCCCCGGTGTCCAGCACAAACTGGCGCCCTACCTGCAAGGCCACGGGGATCCGCTCCAGCAGGATCTGTTTGGGCTGGGTGCCATCCTCTATGAGCTGCTCACCTTCGAGGTCCTGCCTGTGGGGGGGGATCTCCAGGGGGCGCTCGATCGCGCCACCCTCAAGGCCGCCCAGGAAGATGGTCCACTGCCTGCGGAGATCAGGGCCTTCCTGGGGCGCCTCCTGCTGGGCCGGCAACCTTTCGCGTCCGCCGAGGCCTTCAGCGCCGAGCTGGAAAGGGTGCTCTACGACGGTGAGTACAGCCCGACCACTTTCAACATGGCCTTCTTCATGCACACCCTGTTCCGGGAGGAGAACGACCGTGACGCCACGGCCATGAAGGCCGAGCAGAGTGACAACTACCTGGCCTATACCGCCGCTGGGGAATCCCTGCGAAGCGGAGCCACCCGGGTGGAGCACCTGGATGGCCACGATGAGGCGCAGGTCAGTCAGAAAAACAGCACCCTCCTCATCGGAGGAGGTATTGCCGCCGTGGTGATCCTGGGCCTCGGCTACCTCTTTTTCGGACGCCCCAAGGTGGATCCGGCCGTTCAGAAGCAGTTGGCTGAACTGCAGCTCCTCAAGGTGCAGATCGAGCAGCAGAAATCCGATCTGGATGCCAAGGCCAGGGCCGAAACCGAGAATGCCGCCAAGATCCAGAAGCAGCTCAGCGAGACCAAGTCCGTGGAAGAGAAGGCCAAGCTCCAGAAGCAGCTGGAAGAAGCCCAGCAGAGGAAGGCGGACCTGGAACGGCAGCAACAGATTGCCGATCAACGCTTGGCGCAGCAGAAACAGGCCGAGCAGAAGCTGGCGGAGCAGAAGCAGGCTTCGGCCATGAAGGTGGCTGCGCCGGTGGCGGGACC
>JBBIHT010000277.1:0-3254 GCA_037446845.1 Geothrix sp.
GCAGGATCAATCAGGTGGACATTGTTCAGGATGAGGGACATGGGGGCTCCGGGGGATCTGGGGACGGCGGTTATGTTTGGCGTCTTGGTGTTGGAACCTTCGCCGCTACTCCATCCGGTAGTTCGGCGCTTCCTTGGTGATCATCACATCGTGGGCATGGCTTTCGCGGAGGCCAGCGCCGCTGATTTCCACGAAGGAGGCCTTCTGGTGGAACTCGGGAATCGTGGCGCCACCGCTGAGGCCCATGCCGGCGCGGAGGCCGCCCATGAGCTGGGTGACGAGATCGGCCATCTTGCCCTTGTAGGGAACCTGGCCCTCGATGCCCTCCGGCACGAGCTTGGTGTCGTCCTTGCCTTCCTGGAAGTAGCGGTCCTTGCTGCCCTGTTTCATGGCTCCAAGGCTACCCATGCCGCGGTAGGCCTTGAAGGTGCGGCCGCCGTAGAAAATGGTTTCGCCTGGGGCCTCGTCCGTTCCGGCGAAGAGGCCGCCGATCATCACGCAATCCGCCCCTGCGGCGATGGCCTTGGCCACATCCCCGCTGAACTTGATGCCGCCATCGGCGATGCACAGGGCCCCTGCTTCGCGGCAGGCGCGACTGGCCTCGGCCACCGCGGTGATCTGGGGCATGCCAGCCCCGGTGACGATGCGGGTGGTGCAGATGGACCCGGGCCCGATACCCACCTTCACCGTGTCGGCCCCGGCGTCGCAGAGATCCTTGGCGCCCTTGTAGGTGGCCACATTGCCAGCGATGACGGGCATCTGTGGATGGGCCTTCTTCAGCGCCTTGACCGCTTCCAGCACGCCCTTGCTGTGGCCGTGGCTGCTGTCGAGGCAGAGCACATCCACCTTGGCTTCCACCAGGGCGGCCGCCCGCTCCAGCAGGTCCTTGCCCACGCCCAGGGCGCCACCCACCCGCAGGCGGCCGAAGCTGTCCTTGCAGGCACTGGGGTAGGAGATGGACTTCTCGATGTCCTTGACCGTGATGAGGCCCTTGAGCTGACCCTGGCCATCCACCACCAGCAGTTTCTCGATGCGATGCTTCTGCAGGATGGACTTGGCCTCCTGTAGCGTGGTGCCCACGGGCACAGTCACCAGGTGCTCCTTGGTCATGACCTCGCTCACGGGGATGTCCCAGCGGGTCTCGAAGCGGAGATCCCGATTGGTGAGGATGCCCACCAGCTTGTGGCCTTCCACCACCGGCACGCCGCTGATGCGGAACTTGGCCATGAGCGCCTCCGCCTCGCGGATGGGGGCGTCCGGGGTGATGGTGATGGGGTCGGTGATCATGCCCGATTCACTGCGCTTCACCTTGTCCACCTCTTCGGCCTGGAGGTCGGGCCGGAGGTTCTTGTGGATGATGCCGATGCCACCCAGCTGGGCCAGGGCAATGGCCATGCGGCTTTCCGTCACCGTGTCCATGGCGGCGGAGAGTAGGGGAATGTTGATCTTGATGTCTGGAGTCAGCCGGCTGCTGAGGTCCACCAGGTTGGGATGGACCTCGGAGTAGCCCGGCACCAGCAGGACATCGTCAAAGGTAAGTGCGTGGAGCAGGGGCAAGGTCAGCATGGGATGCCTTCATTCCGGCCCGCGGCCTGCGGGACCTTGCAGGCCATGATCTCATGGGCGGGGTCCGGGTTCCAGCGGGTGCTCGCAGCGGCACCCATCACTGGGTTCGCCGCGCCAAAGGCCCCAGTCGGTGCAGGTTGGCAGGGAAACCTGGCATCGCGGCAGGAAGGGGCAGCCCGCTGGTCGGTCTTCGGGAGCCTGCAGAAACCCGAACTCCGTTGGGGGTAGTCGCCGGCAGGCCTCCAGCAGGCGGGCGGTGTAGGGATGCCGGGGGCAGGCGAGCACTCGGGCCACGGGACCCGCCTCCATGGGCTCACCGCCATAGAGGACCAGGAGGCGGTCGCAGGCCTGGGCCAGCAGTTCGGGGTCGTGGGAGATCCAGAGGAAGCCAAGGCGCCGTTCCCGCTGAAGGTCCAGGACCAGCTTCAGGAAGGCCCGCTGGGTGAGTGCATCCAGGGCGGAGGTGGGCTCGTCCAGGATCAGCAGCTCAGGATCGCAGGACAGCGCCATGGCCAGGCAGATCCGCTGCCGTTGGCCACCGCTGACCTGGTGGGGAAGGCGATCCAGGAAGGACGCCTCCTGGGGCAGCCCCAGCCGCTCCAACAGGGGCGCCAGGCGGGATAGGGCGATCAAGGTGGATTCTCGCCGATGGACGCCGGGGAGCAGGGCCAAGTGCTCGCCCACCGTGAGCCATGGATTCAGCGCCTGCAGTGGGTCCTGGGGCATCCAGGCGATGTGGGCTCCGCGCACCCGGTCCCGGTCAGATCCAGGGCGATCCAGGGCCGTCCCGAAGCCGCAGATCGTTCCCGCCGACTTCCGCACCCCTGGGGGAAGCGCCCCGAAGATTGCCTGTACCAGGAGGCTCTTGCCGGAGCCGCTTTCTCCCACCAGCCCCAGGCGCTCCCCCGGGGCCAGGTGGAGGCTGATGGGGCCCAGCAGGCGAACCCTATCCAGGCGCTCCAGCACCAACGCTTCAATCTTCAGGGACATGACCCAAGGGTTGCATGGAACTGATGCAATCGGGAAGGGTTCCATTCCCGCTCCGAATGGCTCTTGACGCTCCCGGCAGGGGCCCTAAGCTTGGGCCACCTAGCACCCCGGGAGCCCGCAGCGGCACCCCACACGGATTGGAGGATTCATGGATTTCCTGCGCCAAGATCTTCAGGAGCGCCTCATGAAGGAGCACTTCGAGTTCCGAAAGCTCATGGAAGAGCACAAGGCGGCGGATTCGCGCCTGGGTGATCTCCAGAAAAAACCCAGCCTCACCGCCAAGGAGTCGCTGGAGGAGGTCGAACTGAAGAAGGCAAAGTTGCGCGCCAAGGAACGGATCTATCACATCGTGCAGGAGGCCTCCAGGCACGCCGAACAGTAGGCCCCACGCACTCGCAGGAGAAGCCCCGGGAATTGGCCCGGGGCTTCGTTTTTGAACCTACCCGATGGGTGACCAGGACGCAGCTACGCCCTGAGCCTCCCGGGCACCCAGGGCCACATCCAGCAGATGGCTGGGTTTCACATTGGCCATGGCTCCCAGCATGGAGGCCTTGAGGCGCGGGATGCTGGGCTCCAGGGCGGCGATGAGCTCCTTGGCCTGCTTGCGCCTGCTCTCCAGGCTGGAACACCCACAGAGGGGGCAGCCGCAGGGCACGATCGGGAAGCCGCGCAGCCAGACGTAGCGCTGCAGATCCTTC
>JBBIHT010000278.1:0-3247 GCA_037446845.1 Geothrix sp.
CTGACGGGGCTCGAACCCGCGAGTGCAGAGGCTTCGGCGTCGCGGAGGCCCTCCTGCGGAGGGCCGAAGCAGGCGAGCCCACACCGCCGGCCTCAGGCCTGGTCAGGCCGCAGGCACCACACCTTGCGGATCAGCCCGTCTTTCACCAGGTAGACCACCACGACCTCCTGGGGCTCCCTCTGTCCCGCCAGGCCCGTCAGCCTCTCCCGAAGGATGATGTAGGGACCGCTCTGGATCTGGTCCTTGGCGCTGGCATGCAATTCTGGGTTCTCCCGGAAGCGCTTCCCGTAGTGCGCCTTCAGCCCGGCCTTGCCCCTGGGCTCCCGCAGGGTGGCGGGGAAGTCGTAGCGTTCCGCATCCTCCGCATAGGTGGCGGCGAAGGCCTCCACATCGTGGGCGTTGTAAGCCTCCAGCTGGCGCAGCACCACCGCCTCTGGTGCCGGGGAGCGGGAGGGCGGCGCCGCCGACAGGGGGAGGGCCACCAGCAGGCTCAGCAGGGGTCGGTTCATGGCTGCTCCATGGGGTACCAGCTTGCACTGTACCGCCGACCCGGAAATCCATCCGTGCCGTTGGCAACCATGCCCGATACACTGGAAGGCTTGGGACATCCATGAAACTGCCGCTCATAGCCCTCTGTGGACGCCCCAATGTGGGCAAGTCCACCCTCTTCAACCGGCTCACCCGCAGCCGGGCGGCCCTGGTCCACGACCTGCCCGGAATGACCCGGGACCGCAGCTATGGCCGCGTCACTTGCCTCGGCGAGGATGGCGAGGCCGAGGAGGTGTTTGAACTGGTGGACACCGGGGGCCTGGATTTCGAGGGCGAGGATGTCATCACCCTGGGCATCACCCGCATGGCTGAGGCCGCGCTGGGAGAGGCCCATGTGACCATCCTGCTGGTGGATGGCCACGACGGCCTCACCGCCGGCGACGAGGAAATCGCCACCCGCCTGCGCCGCCAGGGCAAGCCCATCCTGCTGGTCATCAACAAGCTCGACGGCATGAAGGGCGGCACACCGGACGCGGGGTTCTACGGTCTGGGCTTCGAGGCGGTGCTTACCATTTCCGCCGCTCATGGCACCGGCGTCCCCGAGCTGATCGCGGCCCTGAGGGCTCGCCTGCCCTTTCACCGCACGCCCCAGGAAGCGGATGCCCATGCCCCGGGTGATGAACTGCGCTTCGCCCTCATCGGCCGACCCAATGTGGGGAAGTCATCCCTGACCAACCGCCTGCTGGGGTACGAGCGAAGCCTGGTGAGCGAGGTGGCAGGCACCACCCGGGACACCGTGGATACCGTGTTCACGGTGAAGGACCGCCTCTACCGGATGATTGATACCGCAGGCATCCGGCGCAAGGGCAGGACCTTCGAGGGGGCCGAGAAACTGAGCATCCTGAAGGCGAAGCAGGCCATGGCCAGGGCCGATGTGAGCCTCCTCATGCTGGATGCCGTGGAGGGTGCCACCCACCAGGACGCGGTGATCGCCGGCTATGCCCAGGAGGCCGGTGCCGCTGTCATCCTCGTGGTGAACAAGTGGGATCTGGTGGACAAGGATGCCCATACCATCTACGGCGCCGAGGAGGATCTGCGCCGCAGCCTCGGTTTCCTGCATCACGCGCCCATGATCTTCCTGTCGGCGCTCACTGGACAGCGCGTGTCGAAGCTGTTCGGCATGGTGGACAATCTGGCTGAGGCCCATGGCCGCCGAATCCCCACGGGCGAGCTGAACCGCTTCCTGCGGGATTCGGTGATTGCCATGAGCCCGCATGCCGTGGACGGCAAGCTGCCCAAGCTCTACTTCATGACCCAGGTAGGCGTGCGCCCCCCCAGCTTTGTCATCAAGGCCAACACGGACCGTGGCCTGCATTTCAGCTATGTGCGCTTCCTGGAGAACCGCCTGCGGGAGCAGTTTGGCCTGGCCGGGGTTCCCCTGCGCATCAGCGTCCAGAAGAAGACCCGGGGCGAAGGCGAGGCACCGGAGGTGGCGCCGGTTCGCCGCATCCTTGATCCAGGGGAAGGGCTCAAGCCCTCCCGCAGCAACGAAGCCCTGCAGTCCCAACGGGCCGTAAAGGCCAAGGACCGCCCCCGGCCCAGGAAGAAGGAGGGCCCCAAGCCCGCCGCCCGGCAGGCCCCGAGGAAGGGCCCAGGCACACCCCCCAAGCGCGTTCGCCAGAAGTCCACCAAGCACACATAGGTTCCTGCCCGGCGGCTGCCGGTTCGCTGCTGGCCCCCTTGGCGCCGGCCGGGGGGATCCTGCGGCCACGAAGAGGCTCGGGACCTCCCGAGAAAATCCACAAAAACGACTCGTAGATTAGCTATTAAATGACGATTTATTTATATTTATTTGTCATATTCTCAAATAGAATTGATTCTCAAAAAAATTAACATCCCTTAACTTGAGCCCTGGGTCGGGGGAGGAGAGCCTCATCTCCGCATCTCAGCTCTTTCTACATCCTTTTCTCGGATCACCGCACCTGGGTGATTCCGGGCGTCGTAACCGGGGGGAAGGAACCGGACGGCGGTGGCCCCTCCTTCCCCCCCCCCTCTCATTCAGGAGTTGCTCATGGCAACGACCAAGGGCCAACTGGCCCTCTCCTTTGTGACCGCAGCCCTGGCTGCCGGTTCCCTCTGCGCCCGGTCCCCCCAGGAGACCCTGCGCGTCAACGCGGCCGCCGACCGGCTCCTGGGGAGCCGCGCTCAACTTGGACTGGATGCGGATCACGCCTTCTCGCTTCGCGGTGCCAACTCCGACGAGCTGGGCCAGACCCATGGCCATTTCGCCCAGACCTACAAGGGCGTGAAGGTCTGGGGTGGGGATGTCATCACCCACACCGACCGCAATGGCCATGACCTTCCCGCCACCAACGCCCTGCACAAGAACATCCGCCTCAATGTGACGCCTTCGCTGGAGGCCGCCGAGGCCCTGGCCGTGGCCCAGCAGGACTTGGCGCCCCTGGGTGCCTTCTCCTATGCCCCCACCTCGGAGCTGGTGGTCTACCCCATGTCCGTGGAAGTGGTGCGGCCCGGCCGCCGCTCCCTGGATGAACTCAACGCCATGGAGGTGACCCACCAGGTGCTGCGGTTCTCCCTGGCCTACCACATCCACACGGAGCTGGAGAATGCTCAGGACGGCATCCGCCACACCGACTTCTTCGTGGACGCCCACAGCGGCGCCGTGCTGGAAAGCTGGAACAGCCTGCATACCGCCGGGGCCACCGGCACGGGCAACAGCCAGTACTCCGGCGTGGTC
>JBBIHT010000279.1:0-3204 GCA_037446845.1 Geothrix sp.
GTCCCGGCCAGTCGGGCGCGCCGCCTTCCTCGTCGGGAAGTTCATTGGCCTCGCCCTTACCCTTCTCGTCAACGTGGGGGCCATGATCCTCGCCCTCCTGGTGCTGGCCCGCTTCCTCCAGGGTGTGGCGGGGGCGGCCACCTGGCTGCCGGGCATGGCCCTGCTGGCGGACCACTTCCCCTCGGGATCCCGGGGGAAGGCCATGGGCACGGCCTTCGCCGCCGCCAACCTGGGCGTGTTGCTGGGGCCGCCCCTCTCGGGGTTCCTGGACCAGCGGCTGGGGCCCTCGGCCCCCTTCCTGGTGGGGGCCTGCCTCGTGGGCCTGGACGCCCTGGGCCGCGCCTTCCTGCTGCCAGAACTGCCACCCGGTGGCCTGCCGAGAATCCCCTTCCGCCAGCTGTTGTCGAGTCCCGTGATCCGCCTGTTTGCCGGGGCCATGGCCCTGGGCTCGGCCCTCTGGGCCCTGCTGGAATCCACGGTACCCCTGGACCTCCACCACCGCCTGGGCCTGTCCTCGGCCGGCATTGGGCTCTGTTTCGCCGCCATGGCCCTGGCCCACACGGCCACTTCGCCCCTGATGGGACGCCTGTCGGACCGCATCGGGCGGGTGCGGGTCCTGCGCATGGGCCTGGTGCTGGTGGGCATCTGCCTGCCCTTGCCGGCGCTGCTTCCGGCACCCTGGCAGGTGGTCCTGGGGATGGTGGCCCTGGGGAGTGCGGCGAGCTTCGTCATGAGTCCCTGCAGCCCGGCGGTGGCGGATCAAGTGGAGCGATTCGGGAGCCAGAGCTACGCCTCCGCATTTTCGATCCTTAACCTTTCCTACTCAGTGGGCATGATGGTCGGGCCCTTTCTCGGCGGCGCCCTGGTGCAAGGGCTGGGCCTGCCCTTGGCCCTGGGGATCTCGGGGGCGGGCTACCTCGCGTGCCTTGTGGCGACGCGGGGTATCACCGTCTGATGGCCCGGTAGATCCAGCGTTCAGACTTTGGCTCCCAGGGCCGGCCATCCAGCCCGCCATAGGCCTGGAGGCGGTGAAACCCTGAACCCTGCAGGGCGCTGGTGATCTCCTGGTCCCCGGGAATCCAGATGTCGTGGCGGAACGACATGCCCTGGCAGGTCCGTTCGGTGTGGATGCGGCGCCCATCCCTGCTCCAGGTGACCCGTTCCTGGTAGCCATCCTCGGGGAAGTCCCACCAGTAGCCGGCGGCTTCCTCGAGGGATTCCCGCAGATGTTCCCGACCCGCCAGATCCAGCAGGAGCACACCACCCGGCCTCAGGATCCGCGCGAACTCCTGGAGCTGAAGCAGGTTCTCGGCCTCGGTCGCAAAGTAGCCCCAGCTGGTGAACGCGCAGAACACGCCATCGGCCAGGGCGGTCTGGAAGGGCAGGGCCCGGAGATCCAGGCGCACCAGGGGCGCGGGATGCTCCTCCTGATGTCGCCTGAGATTGAGGGGGCTCAGGTCCCCGCCCACCACCCTGAGCCCGCGCTCCAGGAGGTGCGAGTGGAGGCGCCCCCAGCCGCAGGGAAGATCCAGCACCAGGCTCTGCGGCGGCAGGTCCAGCAGGCTTGCCAAGGCGGGCCCTTCCTGCGCCGCCTCCGCCTCCTTGTCCGCGTAGATCTGGAAATAGGCGGGATGGTCGAAGTCCCAGGCAAACCACTCCATGGGGCCCGCCCCGGGTCAGGCTTCTTCCGCCTTCACCAGTTTCACGGCGGGCACGGACTGGGCGGCGTTGGCGATGCCGTTCCAGACATAGCGGGTGCCCCGCTTCTGGCCGCTCTTGGTGATGAGCTTGGCCTCCTCCAGCTCAGTGAACAGCCGACGCAGGGTGCCCGGGGCCCACTCGCAATCCTTGAGATCCAGAGCCACCTGGGCCTCGAAACTACTCAGGGAGCCCTTCTGCTGGAGGGCCAGGGCCAGCTTTCGTTTCAGATCCTCGGAATCGGTGCGGGAGAGACGGCCCTTGGCACGGATTCCAGGTGCGACGACAGCGGGTTCCGGCTGGGGTGCTGGCCGGGCGGCCACGAGCGGGGCGCCCTGGGGCAACGCCTGGCCCTGGAACAGGTGGCCTTCCAGGTAGAGATCCCCCCGCTCGGGGCGGAACAGGATCACCACGGACGCGGGTTGCAGGCCCTCCTGGTGCAGGGCGCTGATGATCCGCTCGCCGATTCTGGCTTCCTGATCAGGGGAGAGAAGGGGGCATTCGATACGGACAAGGGCCATGGGAACTCCACTATGAAGAGGGGAAATTAAGTATATGCCTCATTATCAATCCCGTAAATGAAAAATCCTGGGAATCGGATAGACTGCCCGCCGAGGATGTCATGCGGAAGCCGAAGATCGAAAGGCCCGAGGAACAGCAGCGCTTCGAGACTTTTCTGCGGTCCCGGCAGCTGAAGCTCACTGGCGAGCGCCTGGACCTGGTGGAGGAGGTCTTCGGCCAGGAGCAACACTTCGATGCGGACCAGTTGCACCTGGCCCTGAAACAGAAGGGCAAGACCGTGAGTCGCGCCACCGTCTATCGCACCCTGGATCTGCTGGTGCAGTGCGGCCTGGTGCGCAAGAGCAGTTTCGGCGATCAGCATGCCCACTACGAAGCCGTGCGGAGCAACGAGCACCACGATCACCTCATTTGCCTGAACTGCGATGCGATCATCGAGTTCTACCGGCCAGACCTGGAATCACTCCAGGAAGCCATCTGCGACGCCTTCCATTTCAGGCCCATGCACCACAGCCACCAGATATTCGGGCTGTGCGAGGCCTGCCAGGGCCAGGAAACCGATGGTCCCACCCTCGCCCAGCGCATGAGCCAGTTGAATACCTAGGTGCGCCATGGATGGCGGCGAGGTTCCCGAGGCGCTAGCCTGGGGGATGGCCAAACTCACGCTTCAGGATCTCGAGCGGTTGCCCAAGACCGATCTCCATGTGCATCTGGATGGCAGCCTGCGCCTTCCCACCATCCTGGCCCTGGCGGAAGCGCAGAAGGTCAGGTTGCCGGGGGACTCCGTGGACACCCTGCGACCCTTCGTGGAGGTGGGAGAGGATTGCAAGTCCCTGGTGGAGTACCTGCGGGCCTTCGATGTGACCCTCTCCGTGATGCAGACCTACGAAAGCCTGGTGCAGACCGCCTTCGAGCTGGCGGAGGATGCCGCACGGGAAAATGTGCGGTATCTCGAAGTGCGCTACAGCCCGATTCTGCACCAGCAGA
>JBBIHT010000280.1:0-3200 GCA_037446845.1 Geothrix sp.
GTGGTCTTGCCGCCGGGGGCGGCGCAGGCATCGAGAATGCGAGTGACGGGACCATCCCATTCAAAGGCCAGGAGGGCCTGGGAACTACGATCCTGCACCATGCCCTCGCCCCTTTCCAGCCAAGGCCGAGGGAAGGGGGCCCCTTCGGTCAGGCGGAGGCAGTCCGGGAGATCCGGATCGGGCAGGAGGCCATTGGGAAGCTCGCCACTCAGGTGGCGAAAGGATGGGCGGGGGGGCTGTTGCAGGCGGCTCCAGAGGGCCTCAAGCTGTTCCTGGGCCCCGTAGGGCGCCAGGGCCGCCCGCAGCGCGCGCTCAACGGCGGGGGGGCGATCCAGGGCGGCGGGCAGGGCCTCCAGGGCAAGGGCAAGGGCCTGACGGTCCTTGGCGGCGCGACGCAGGATGGCGTTCACCAGGCCCTTGTGCGGCCTGAACCCCACCTCTGGCTGGGCTACCACATCTACGGCCTCCGCCACGGCGGCGTAGTCGCTGACACCCGGCAACCAGGCCAACTGCGCCAGGCCCATGGCCAGGGCCACCTGGGTCCCCAGGGGCACCCCCCGGGCTGGATCCTTCAGGTTGGGCCGCACCCAGGCCTGCAGGCGTCCCCAGCGGCGAAGGCAAAGTCCCAACAGAGCCTGGGCCAGCGCCGCGTCCTCGCCCAGGTCGCGGTCCCAGAAATCGGGCACACGCCCCCTCTCCCCGAAGACCTCGTGCAGGGCGTGGGCGACATGGAGGCGGGCTGGAGTGGGCATTGGGCTCGAATCTGTGAAGGGAGAAGAAATCAGAGCTCCTTGAGGATTTCGGCCTTCTTGGCGTCGAACTCCCGCTTGTCCAGCAGCCCCTTCTTGTAGAGTTCCTGGAGTTTCTGGAGCCGGGCCTCAGGGCTGCCCTTGCCGGGTTCGGGCCCTGGAACGGGCGGGGCTTCCTGGGGAGAGACGGGTCGTGGCTGGGGCTCAGATTTGCTCTCGGCCTGGCGCAGCGCCTCCTGCAACTGGATGGCCTGCTGGCATTCCTGCAGTGAGGTTCTGAAAATGCTCGCGTCGGGTTGCATGTCCAGGGCCGTGCGCAGGAAGGGCAGGGCCTCCTCGTAGCGGCCCTGGATGAAGTGGATGATCCCGACATTGTAGGTGGCGCGCGGATAGTACTTGGCCTTCTGGGAGCGATCCTGCCGCGACTGCTCGAGGCCCTGGCGGGCCAGGTCCAGGGCGCCCCGGGTATCGCCTGATTTCAGGCGCTGATGGGCCCCTTCCATGCCGAAGACCGCATCGTCGAAGAAGGTGAGCTTTCGGACCTCGCTCCAGGGCAGGAGCATGCGTAGGACCTTGCCCTTTGCGGTTTCGAAGGCCAACCGCCGCACCTCGGAATCCCGCGGATAGGCGGGAAAACCCTCGTAGGAAGTGTTGGTGAGGCTGGGAGCATCCTCCAGCCGCTGGGCCCCGAAAACCTGGCCTGTGCTCAGGTCAACCACCTGCACCGTGGCGCTGAAATCCAGGCTGGTGATGCTGGTGCGCTTGAGCCGAACGGTGTCCTGTCTGGTCTTGTAGTCGCGCACCGTTTCTTCCTTGGTGGCCTGATTGCGGCTCAGCTCCGACCGATTCACATTGACGATGACCAGGGCACTGGGGCCCAGGAGCTTGCCCAGCCTGGCGATGGTGGCGGGTTCCACATACCCGCTAGAGCCCAGTTCCTGCTCCTTCAGCACCGCGTCCAGGTGGGCCCGGTCTACCACTTCCACCTGGTGGCTCTGCACCAGGTCGGCCGTGAGCGCGTCCACCAGTTCCCGGGAGTTGAGATCCCGGGCCGGGGCGAAGGCCAGGCGCTGGATGGTAAGGCCCAGGCCCGGGGGATGCACCAGGGTGACCTCCACCTTGGGATTGGCCAGCTCGCTCCAGAACTGGGCTCGCAACGGCACCGACTGCAGCACCGACAACAGCGCAACGGCAGGCACGACCCACCTGTGCATGAATTCCTCCGGAATGGGCTCCCAGGCTAGCACGGGGGCACTGTGTCATCCTGGTCACTGATTGGACCGGAGTCTCCCATGGCGCATTCCTATCCTCTGACACTGGCCTGGACCGGCAACACCCTGGATGCTGCCTATTCCCGCAACGGCACCCTCAGTCACCGTGACAAGGCACCCATCCCCGTCAGCAGCGCCCCGGAGTACGCCGGCGACGCGGGACGATGGAACCCGGAGGATCTGCTGGGATCGGCCCTGGCCACCTGCCACATGCTCACCTTCCTCGCCCTCTGCGCCAAGGCCAGGGTGGAGGTGATGGGCTACGAGGATCAGGCGGAAGCCGTGCTGGACACCGTGGACAAGGTCACGCGGATCACCCGCGTCCGCCTGCGGCCGAGCATCCGCGTGGCGCGGGGCACCAGCATGGCGAAAGTCATCGAGCTGTTCGAGAAGGCCCACAAGTACTGCTTCGTGGCCAATTCCGTCACCTGCGAGACGGTGCTGGAACCTCGGGTTCTGGAGGGCTAGCCGCCCATGCGTTGTCCTTTCTGCGGGCATCTCGAGGACAAGGTGGTGGATTCCCGGGAATCCCGGGAAGGGGATTCCATCCGCCGTCGGCGGGAATGCCTCAGTTGCGGTCGCCGCTTCACGAGCTACGAACGGGTGGAGGAGGTGCCCCTGGTCATCCTCAAGAAGGACGCGCGCCGGGAGCCCTTCGATCGCCAGAAGCTCATGAAGGGTCTGCTGCTGGCCTGCCAGAAACGGCCCGTGTCCTTGGCGCGGATCGAACAGCTGGTGGGCGACATCCATGCACGGCTCGTCGAACGGCCGGACCGGGAGATCCGAAGCCGGGAGCTCGGAGAAATGATCATGGACGAACTCAAGGGGCTGGATCAGGTGGCCTATGTGCGCTTTGCCAGCGTGTACCGCGACTTCAAGGATCTGCCGGATTTCGTGAAGGCCCTGGAGGGGCTCATGCACAAGGAGGCGGCCACGGCACGAACCCACCCGGCCCAGGCACACGAAACACCCCTTCCGGTGCCGCAGGCCCTCTTCCCCGTGGAGGCCGAGAGTCAGACCCTGAAGCCCCGGCGGAAGTAGGGCTACACTGGATGACCGAGGTTTTTCCGTGGCCGATGATGTCCTGAATCCCCCCCCTTCCGATGAGACGCCCAAGCTGCCCGAAGTGTTGCCGGTACTGCCTCTTCGGGATGTGGTGGTGTATCCCTATGTGATTCTG
>JBBIHT010000281.1:0-3178 GCA_037446845.1 Geothrix sp.
CATGGAAGAACCTCCAGAACGAGTCGCGCCAGGCAACGGATATAGGCTGAGTGTAGGCCGGGGGTGGCCACGCGTCGGTAGGTGCGGATGCCCGCCTGCTCGGCCACATGGCGGTACTCGATATCAAGCTCATGCAGGGTTTCGATGTGTTCCGTGACGAAGCTCATGGGCACCACGATCACATCCTTGCCCCCCATGGCTTCCAGCACCGACTTGAGGGGGGGCTCCAGCCAGCGAATGGGCCCTGTGCGGCTCTGGTAGGCCTGAAGATAGCCTCCCGGAATGGGGCCGATGCGGGCGATGAGGGCCTCGCGGGTGGCGGCGATCTCCCGCTCGTAGGGGTCTCCTGCCTCGATCTGGCGAACCGGCAGGCTGTGGGCACTGAAGATCACGGTGGCGCCGGGAAGCTCGCGCAGGGCCTCGCGAAGGGGCCCTTCCAGGGCATCGAGGTAGTCTGGATCCGTGGCGTAGGAGTCCACTCCCGGCAGGAGTTCCACGCCTGCCTTGGCCGTCTCCAGCGCCAGTTCGCGCAGGCTGGAGCCGGTGGTGGCCAGACAGCGGTGGGGATACAGAGAGACGGGCACCACCCTCCTGATACCCTGCCGCCGCAGGGCCGCCAGCACCCCAGCGGCCCGGGGGGAGGCACAGCGGAAACAGAGTTTCACGGCCTCATCCCGTCCAGCATCCCTCAATGCTTGACGAAGTCCAGCAGCCTGCCGGGCACTTTCCCGCAACAAGGGGGAGCCGCCACCGATCTGGGCGTAGCGGGCCTTGGCGCTGGGAGCGCGAAGCCTCGCGATCATCCGGGCGAAGGAAGGTTGAAGCCAGGCCGGGACCGGCAGACGGATGAGATCCCGGTCGCCGAACAGCGCTGCCAGGAATGGCTCCACCTGATCCTGATTGACCGGACCACCGAGATTCAAGAGAAGGACCGCCGTATCTCGCATCATCCTCCACCTTACGCGAGGCTTCCTGGGACTTCTGTCACGGAAGCACTGACAGTCCGGGCCTGCTGACACGCCATGGATTGGCGCCTGCTACAGGACGCATCCAAGTAAGATCGAGCCCTGGAGTGACCGTGACCCTTGCCGCCTTCGCTACCCTGCCCGACTCCGCCCGCTTGTGGCTGATCCCCTTCACCGCGCCACTTTCTGCGACGCAGCTGGCCCCCGAATTGGAAACACTCCTGGGGCGCTGGCGGCACAAGGGCGTTCAGTACGCCGCAGCCTGGACCCTATTGCAGGGGCAGGTCCTCGCCATCGCCGAACCCACCCTGGCCAAGCAACCCTCCGGGTGCGCCATTGATGGAATGCTCCGGGGCGTCCACCGGATGGCGGAGCGACTGGGTTTGGCCGTGCTGGATCCCCAAGCGGTCCTCGTTGAGGGGCAGCGCGGCCTGATCGCCCTGGATCGGAGTGATCTGCCTAGCCACCTGGCGACGGGTACCCTGGGGCCACAGACCCCGGTGCTCGACCTCACCCTGTTGAACCTGGGAGACCTCCGGTCGGGCCGGCTGGTGCGCCCCCTCGCCAACACCTGGATCGGACGGAAGTACAAAATCAAGGCCCCGCAGGAAAGCGGGGCCTGAGGCCGACCCATGACCGGTCAAACCTAGAAGATGGATTCACCCGGCTTGCGACGCCAGGATTCGGAGCGCTTGGGGGTATCCGTCTTGGGTTTCGGCTCCTTGGCGGAGGCCAGGGTCTTGAGCAGGGAACCGCCCATCTGGGAGGCCACGCTCTTGGCCAGGGCCCGGGCCGTCGGCATCACCGGGGCGGTCACGGGTCCGGAGGCGATGCATTCCATCGCGGCAGATTTGGCAGTCGCCTCCCGGAGGCGTTTCTCGTACCAGAGCTTGCGCTTAGGATCGCTGATGCGGGTCTTCCCGCTCAGCTCGCCCTTCTTGATGGCCTTGGGCTTGGGTTTCTCGCGATCTTCCCGCAGGGCGGAATCGGGTTTGGCTGCTTCTTCAAGGATCTTCGCTAGGTTACCAAGGCCACGCAGAGTCATCATGTGCGGTTGCTGCTCCTATAAGGGGCCATCGGGCCACCGGGAATAAGCATAACGGTTTACCCTTCTTCTACATAGTGATTTTAGACACGAGGCCCTCTTTTTCTACCAGGACCCGAGCGATCTGGGACACTGGGCGCCATGGGAACCCGGGATCGTGCGCTCAAGAGCAGGCTTGACGAGCTTCGCGCACGCTATGACTCCGCCCTTGGGCTGGCAAGGGACCCGCTCAGCATCCCATTGGGTTATTCCAGTCCCCTGGATCAAGAGGTGGCCGCCTTCCTGGCCGCCTCCCTGGCCTACGGTCGAGTAGAGCCCATGCTCCGCGCCATCACCCGGGCCCTTGCCCCTCTGGGGAACGCGCCCAGCCAATGGCTTCGGGAACAGAGTGAGGAAAGAATCCAGCACTCCTTTAAGCAGGATCTCGGGCCATGGGTCTGGCGGTTCCACACCCCCCCGGATGTTCTGGCCTGGATCCTGGCCTGGAAGCGACTCGATGCCGAGTCTGGCCATGGCCTGGAAGCGCACCTCCTGCCAACCCCCGAACGCAGTGGGGACGAGGCCCTGTCAAGGCTGGTGCAACGCCTTCGACTGGAGTTGCCCGCCAGCCCAGGGACCCGGTTCTCCCTTCCCGACCCCCTGGAAGGAGCAGCCTGCAAGCGCTGGCGGATGTTCCTGCGCTGGATGGCCCGAACCCGCTGGCCCGATCTTGGACTGTGGAAGCGCTACCCCGCACAGCAGCTGGTCATTCCCCTCGATACCCATGTGGCGAGGGTATCGAGATTCATCGGACTCACGGATCGTGGCACGCCCGATGGCAGGATGGCCCGCGAGATCACGGAGGCCCTGCGGCGGCTGGAGCCCCAGGATCCGCTGAAGTACGATTTCGCCCTCAGCCACCTCGGCATTCTCGGAGATTGTCCAGGCCTGCGGAAACGAACCACTTGCGCAGCATGTCCCCTGTACAGCGTGTGCCGGGCAGGCTCCGAATCCCCGGGGCGGATCAGGAAGTAAGAAAAAGGCCGAGCCAGCTGGAGGGATGCCCCCCGCGCCGGGCCCCGCCGAGGAGCTCAGGCCAGTGCCGATTCGCGATGCCAAGCCGAAGGCGGCGGCAGAGCGATGGCGAGCGTGGCCCCGAAGGGGCCGGGCTTGCCACTGCACTCGACGA
>JBBIHT010000282.1:0-3178 GCA_037446845.1 Geothrix sp.
AGGTCTCTACGCAGGCGGGCACTTCACCGTGATCCACGCGGTGGCTGCAGAGGGTGCACTTGCCGACCACGCCGGCCTCCTCGTTGAAATACCGGGCATCGTAGGGGCAGGCGATCATGCAGTAGCGGCAGCCGATGCACTGGTCATAGTCCACCAGCACGATGCCATCCTTGCGCTGCCAGGAGGCTCCGGTTGGGCACACGCGCACGCAGGACGGGGATTCGCAGTGATGGCACTGTTCCGGCTCGAAATCCATGCGCAGCTTCGGGTATTCTCCCTGGCGATGCTCGTTGATGCGGTTGCGGAAGTTGCCGATGGGCACCTGGTTCTCCGCCTTGCAGGCCACGACACAGGCCTTGCAGTTGATGCATTTCCTGGAGTCAATGACGATGGCGTAGCGTTTCTTCTTCATGGCCATGATTTGTTCCCTCAGGCGTTCGCGACTTTGACGAAGGTTTCGTGGAAGGCGGCGTTGCCCGACACCTTGTCCCAGGCGGTCTCGAGGATCACCGCATCGCTGGCTCCGGTGTTGTAGACCAGGCGCTGCATCTTCGATTTTTTGCCGAAGCCGTGAAGCATGAACACGCAATCAGGACGGATTTCCTCTGTGACCCGCGCCTTGAGCTTCACGCTCCCCACGCTGCTGGTGACGCTGACCATGGCTCCGTCCTTGATGCCCATTCGCTCCGCAGACCGGGTGTTGATCCACAGATCGTTCTCCTTCATGAACTCGTGGAGCCAGATGTTGTTGGACTGGTTCGCATGGGTGAAGTATCCGACCCGGCCCAGGATGAGGCGGAAGCGGTCGCTGGGGGGCTGGGCCGGCGCGGCGTACACAGGCAGGGGATCGTAGCCCGCCTCCTGGAGCCGTTCGGAGAACAGCTCGATCTTTCCGCTCTTGGTGACGAAGCGATGATCGGGGTTGAGGGTCCTGCCATAGGTGGGTTCGCCGCTGGCGGCCCAGACACCGTGCTTTTTCATGTGCTCTGCAGCCATGGGAATGGGCAGGTCCTTGAACTCAGCCTCCACCCACTGCTCGATGGTGTAGTCGAAAAAGTCGGAGAGCCCCAGGCGCTTGGCCAATCCCTGCACGATCTCCAGGTTGGGCTTCGTGTCATGGATGGGCTTCACCACCTGCTGGCGGTACACCACGGCGGGCCAGATGCCGGGCATGACTTCGACCGGATCCGTGCGCTCCAGGTAGGCGCTTTCGGGGAAGACCACATCGGCATACCAGGCCAGGTCGCTCATCTGCACATCAATGACCCCGATGAAATCCATGCCCTCGATCATCTTCAGGGTCTTCGCCTGGTCGGGCAGGGCGTTCATGGGATCCTGCTTGTAGACCATCCAGGCCTTGATGGGATAGGGCTTCCCGCTGAGGACATTCTCGCGGAGCTGCAGGTAGGTGCCATCGCCCTTGGCGGCGAGGGGGAAGTTCTTTTCGATCTCATCCACCCGGGGGGCCGTGGGTTCGTCCCAGGGCATGAACAGGAACTCGCCCTTGGGCAGCTTGGCGTTGGGGACCATGCCGCCCATCTGGTCCCAGTTGCCCACGATGGCGTTCAGGATCGCCTGGGCCCGGCGCATCTGGAAATCGTTCTGGTACCAGGAGGAGCGCCGCCCGGCGTAGTAGAGGGCCCGGGCTCCCGCATCCGCGAACTCCCGGGCGATGCGGATGATGTCCTTGGCGGGGATCTCGGTTTCCCGTTCGGCCCACTCCGGCGTGTAGGGTTTCACATGTTCCACCAGCTGGTCGAACCCGGTGGTGTAGGCGGCGACGAAATCCTTGCTGTACCGGTTCTCGGCGATGATCACATGGAGCAGGGCGAGGATGAAGGCCAGGTCGGTGCCGGGCTTGATGGGGTACCACTCGTCGGCCTTGGCCGCGGTCACCGTGTAGCGTGGATCGAGATAGACCAGCTTGGCCTTGCGCTCCATGACGCCGCCAATGAGATCCATGGTGTCGGGGGTGATGATGCTCTCGAAGCGATTGGCGCCGGACATGATGACGAACCTGCTGTTGAGCAGGTCGAAGCTGGGCACCGTGCCGAAGGTGGCGCTGTAGGCAAGGTTCACCGAGGCCAAGCACAGGGTTGGGTGGCGCACGAGGTTGGGTGAGCCGAAGGCCAGCCCGAGGTTCTTGAAGAAGACCTCCTGGAAGCCCTCGGTGGAACTCCACAGAGTGCTCTCCGGGCCGTACTTGGCCTTGGCTTCCGATAATCGCCTGGCCGCGAAGTCGAAGGCCTCGTCCCAGCCCACGGGCTTCCACTTGCCCTCGCCCCGGGCACCCACGCGGATCATGGGTTGCTTGATGCGGTCGGGATCATAGACCTGCATGATGGCCGCGTTGCCCCGGGCGCAGAGCATGTCCCTGGACTTGGGGTTCTCCGGGTTGGGGTTCAGTTTCTTCACCCGGCCCTGCTCCACCACCGCGATGGCCGAGCACTTGTTGGGGCACAGCTCGCAGGTGGTGGGCACTTCGCGATTGTCGGTGCTGGGGGAGCGCCCCTTCCTGAAGAAGGAGAGGCAGCCCGTCTGGGTGGTTGCGGCGACTCCCGCGGCGCTGGCCCCGGTGGCCTGCAGGAAGAGGCGGCGATTCATGATGGTGGTTCCCATGCCCAACTCCTGGCTGGCAAGGGACTGGCCGAAGGGATCACTCCGGCCAGTCCTGCGTCGTGTCTAGAACTTCACTTCGATGGCCGCGTACATGTTCTTCACCGTGGCCGGGAAGCCGTACTGCAGCATGGGGTTCTTGCTCAGGTCATAGGCGTCTTCCCAGGTCTGGCCAGGGATGGCCGGGCCAGGGGAGATGTGCCACCCGCTGAAGGCGTGGCTGTACTTGTAATCCAGGTAGCCCAGGCGGAGGGCGGCGTTCCGGGCGAACTGCCAGTGGATGTAGCCTTCCCATACATTGCCGCGGGTGCCCAGCTTTTCGGTGTATTCGCCGGTGGCAGGGCTGTAGGTGAACCACCGGGGCGATCCGTGGTTGAACTCCAGTCCCAATCCCAGGCTGGAGGTGGCATCCCAGCGCATGCCCGCGTAGTAGGCGCTGGCGGTCTGGCTTTTGTTGGCATCGCCCAGGAGCCCGCCGAAGCCGGCCAACTGCTGGGTGCCGCCCATGGCGGCCGGGAAATCCCAGTAGGCGCCGTACTGCGAGCTCTTGCCATTGGGTCTG
>JBBIHT010000283.1:0-3170 GCA_037446845.1 Geothrix sp.
ACCCAGGCCGAGGCCTGGAAGCGCACGGGCAGGACGGCTTCGACGAGCAGGGCCAGGCCCAGGGTCAGGAGGGGATGGGCCAGGAGCCAGTCCACTTGCCTAGGCCTTGGCCGCATCAGCCTCGGCCTTGACCTTGCGGGCTTCCTCCAGGAAGGCGGGAACCAGGTCTTCCTCCTTGACCTTGCGGATCAACTGCCCCCGGCGGTAGATGAGGCCCTCGCCCGCACCGCCCGCTACGCCCAGATCGGCGTCCTTGGCTTCGCCGGGACCGTTGACCACACAACCCATGACCGCGTAGGTGATGTTCTCGTGCTGGATGGCCCTGAGGCCTTCCTCGATCTCGTGGGCCACCCGGTTGAGATCAATCTGCACGCGGCCGCAGCTGGGGCAACTCACCATGCGGAACCCGCCGGATCGAAGGGCCAGGGCGCGCAGCAGCTCGTGACCCACGCGGCACTCCTCCTCGCCTTGGCCCGTGAGCGAGACTCGGATGGTGTCGCCGATGCCTTCGGCCAGGAGGATCCCGATGCCCGCACTGGAGCGGATGGTGCCGCCGAACGGGGTGCCCGCCTCGGTGATGCCCAGATGGAAGGGATAGTCCACCTGCCTGGCCAGCAGGCGATAGGCCTGCACCGTGCGCACCACATCGCTGGCCTTGAGGCTGATCTTGATGTCCTGGAAGCCTTCACGCTCCAGCACCTCGATATGGCGCAGGGCGCTTGCCACCATGGCCTCGGGCGTGGCCGTGCCGAACTTCTCGAGCAGGTCCTTCTCCAGGCTGCCCCCGTTGACGCCGATGCGGATGGGAATGCCCTTGGCGCCCGCCTTCTCCACCACGGCCTTTACGCGATCCTGGCCACCGATGTTGCCGGGATTGATGCGCAGGCAGGCGGCGCCTCCCTCTGCGGCCACCAGGGCCAGGCGGTAGTCGAAGTGGATATCGGCCACCACCGGGATGGGACTGCGGTCGCAGATCTCATGGAAGACCTCCCCGGCCTTGGTGGTGGGGACACTGACCCGGACGATCTCGCAGCCCGCCGCAGCGTAGTCGTAGATCTGCTGCACCGTGGCGGCCACATCCCGGCTATCCGTCTTGGTCATGCTTTGCACGGGGATAGGTGCATCGCCGCCCACGGGCACCTTGCCCACGCGGATCTGGCGAGTCCTGCGGCGGGGGGCCAGGGGCTGGAGTTCAGGGTCGGACACAGGGGCCTCGGTGAAAGGCTTCAGTGTACCCGGGTCATCTAGGCGGCAGGCGCGAGCCCGGTGCGGTGCTGTGCTGGAGGTCGAGGATCTGCCCAGAGGCGTAGGGCTTGGTGACATAGCCCTGAAGATTCTGGACCTGGCGCAGGATGAGGGCCGTCTGCCCCAGGAAAGCCAGCAGCTGCTGGATCTGTTCCGGGGAGGCCGGGCCCTCCTGCCTCGCCAGCTGATCCGCCAGAATTTGGGCAGCAGCCAGGGGTTGGGACAGCTCGTGGGCGGTGCCCCCGGCTACCTCCAGCAGGACCTGGGTGCGTTCCATGAGGCGGATGGCCTCCTGCTGGCGGGTCAAGCGGACCATCATGCGCAGCTTGGCGAGCAGTTCGGGGAAGGAGTAGGGCTTGGTGAGGTAATCCAGCCCTCCTGCTTCGATGCCGCGGGTCACCCAGTCCTCACCCACCCGCATGGCACTGAGGAAGATCAGCGGGGTTCGGGCGTTGAGCGGGGTGGCTCGGATCCTGCGGCAGAGCTCGATGCCGTCCATTTCCGGCAGGCTCACATCCATGAGGATGCCTTCGAAATCCTGCTGCTCAGCCTGTTCCAGGGCGCCCTGGGCCGTCTCGACGCAGGTGAGGAGGAAGGGCTGCCGTTTCAGCTCAAGGCTCAGGATTCGCAGGTTGTCGCGCTGGTCGTCCACCACCAGGATGCGGCCGGGGGATTCAGGCGTGGGCAGGAAGTTGGGAGACATGGCAGAAGTCTACGCCAAAGCGCGGAATTTTAAGGGCCGGGCTTCGGTGTCAGCGGGAAGATCACCGCTTGAGGTTCAGGGTTTCCTGCAGAAGCTCGTCGGTGGTGGTGACGATGCGAGAGTTCGCCTGATAGCCCCGCTGGCTCAGGATCAGCTTGGTGAACTCCCCCGCCACATCCACATTGGAGAGTTCCAGGTTGGAACCCAGCACGCCCCCCCGCCCGCCCTGGTTGGCGAGGCCGATGGTGGGCGCACCAGAGGCCAGGGTCTGGCCCCAGTGGTTGTTCCCGGTCTGCACCAGGCCGTTCACATTGTTGAAAGTGGACAGGGCCACCTGGGACAGGGGAATCACCTGGCCATTGGTGAAGGTGCCGCTGATGATGCCGTTCTGGTCCACCGTCAGGTCCCGCAGGGTGCCCGCGCCGTAGCCATCCTGGAAGCTGCTGCTGGTGCTGCTGGCGGCGCTGAACTGGGTGATGTTGGTGCTGCCGTCGGGATTCACGAGGTTGAAACTGATGTTGCTGACGGCGGCGCCGTTGCCCCAGTTGATGTTCAGCACCGGGTTCACCAGCGGCGAGGTCAGTGCACCCGATGCCGAGAAGGTGAGGGTGCCCGTGGGCGCCCCGGCGAGGGTGGCACCGGCAGGGCCGGTGATGGCGTAGTCCCAGGTGTTGACGCCGGTCTTAGTGTAGGTGGCGATGAGAGTCTGGCTGTTGCCCTGGCTGTCATATACCTGGATGGGCGTGGTCAGCACCGAGCCAGGACCCGCCGTGGCCGCCGAATTGAGGTTGATGCCCAGGCGGAAATTCTGGGTGGCGAAGGCGCTGGCGGTGGTGCCCGCATCAATGCGGATCCTGGCCAGGGCCGCGGAGGTGTTCACCAGGCCCGTGACGGGATCCCGGTTCCATCCCATGACATTGGAACCATCGCTGGCCACCAGGTAGCCGTCGTTGTTGCGCGTGAAGTTGCCGGCGCGCGTAAAAACCTGGCGTGCGTCGGAGGTCAGCAGCGTGAAGAACCCGTTGCCCTGGATGGCCATGTCCAGGGCGCTGCCGGTGCCCTGGAAGGAGGACTGGGAGAAATCCTGGCTGACGCTGTTCACCTGGACGCCCAGGCCGAACTGGATGGGGTTGCCGTTGCCCTGCGTCGAGATGCCGCCCAGGCTGGTGCTGAAAATGTCCCGGAAGGTGGTGCTGGAGCCCTTGCACCCGATGGTGTTGAT
>JBBIHT010000284.1:0-3165 GCA_037446845.1 Geothrix sp.
GCCCCACCTTGCTGAGGTCGTACTTCTGGGGATCGAAGAACATGCCGAAAATCAGCTTCTTGCTGGATTCCAGCGTGGCGGGCTCGCCGGGCCGGATCTTCTTGAAGAGTTCCTTGGCGGCTTCCTCGCTGTCCTCGGTGTGATCCTTGGTGAGGGTTTCCGAGAAGATCTTGCCGGTGCTGTCGGCGTCCGGGAAGCACACATCGAAGGAGGCGATGTCGTTGGCCAGGAACATCTCGAGGTGGGTCTGGAGGAAGGGCTCGTTGGCCTCCATGAGCACCTCTCCGGTGCCCAGGTTGACCACATCCTGGATGAGCACGGCGCCGTCCAGCATGGCGCGACCCACGGGCACTTCCTTGAGCCCAGCCTTCTCCATCTGCTCGAGCATGCGGCGGGTGATCTTCTTGTCCTTGGCGAGGAGCACTTCCTTGGTCTTGGGATGCTTCAGATCCTCTTCCAGCTTGCGGGTGAGCAGGTGCTCGCCCAGGGCAGTGGTGACCTTGCCCTTCTTCAGGAAGAAGGTGGCCGATGTGTAGAAGTGCCGCAGCATGGCCTCGTTGGAGTTCAACTCCTCCGCGAAGAGCCCCAGCGCCCGCAGGAAGGTGGAACCCAGGAACTTGCGCTTGCGGTCAATGCGGGCGTAGAGCAGACCCTTGGCATCCAGCTCGAACTCGATCCAGGAGCCGCGGTAGGGGATGATCTGGGCGCCGTAGATGCTCTTGTCCGGGGCGATGCTGAAGAACACGCCGGGGCTGCGGTGCAACTGGCTCACGATCACGCGCTCGGTGCCGTTGATGATGAAGGTGCCCTTGTCGGTCATGATGGGCAGGTCGCCGAAGTAGACTTCGGAATCCTGGCTCTGCTTGAAGCGCCGGTTCCCCTTGTCGTCCTTGTCGAACTGGTTGAGGCGCACGCGGATCTTCAGCGGCGCGGACATGGTGGAGCCCCGCTCCACGCACTCGTCCATGCCCATCTTCTGCTTCATGGAGACGGGTTCCTGGCAAACATCGCAGATGGTGGCCGCGTTCTTGTTGCGGGTGCCGCACTTGGGGCAGTCCACCGTGGGATCCTTGGGGTGATCCGACACGATGTTGTGGCCGCACTTCTTGCACTCGGTGCGCAGGTGTTCGAGGCCCAGGAACTTCTCGCACTTGCAGGCCCAGTGGCCCACGGTGTAGTCGAGGAACTCCACTTCCAGGCTGGCGTCGGTGCCGTCCGGGTTCTTGCCGTTGTGCACCGGGAACATGGACTCGAACACGGCCTTCAGGCCGCGCGGATCCCGCTCGCCATGGAGCAGGTTCATCTGGAGGAATTCGTCGTAGCTCCGCTTCTGGATGTCAATGAGGTTCGGGATGGGAACCAGGGACCGGATCTTCGAGAAGTTGTGGCGCTGGCGGTAGATGTTCTGCTGAACACTCATGGTTCGCTCCAGATTGAAGTCGGCGGAACCTTCGATGGGCGGCTCGCGGCGGAAGGTTGGGGCTGCGGGCGCCAGGCAAAGACGGCGGAACGGCGATACCCTGGAGCCGCGGCCCCAGGGATAAGGATTCAGGCGGGCAGTTGGCGACCGGCTGCGACCGATCGAGGGTACAGGCGCATGCCTGCACCGCGAGCCACCCCGTCACTCTGCGGTGATGGGTGCGACTCGGACACGGTGGAAATACTTCGGTGGAGAGCTTTTCGCAACCAGTGGCCCTTGAAGAAGCGAAGACCCACCCGGGAATCCGGGCGGAAGAAATAATCGTACCAGAAGCAGACGGAATCGCAAAGCGCAAGGTGCAGGAAGCACCCTACGCTTTGCGTATTTCGTGAGACAAGAGCTACTTGATCTCGACTTTGGCGCCAGCGGCTTCGAGCTTTTCCTTGATCTTCTGGGCTTCGTCCTTGGCCACGCCTTCCTTGACGGCCTTGGGAGCGCCGTCCACCAGGTCCTTGGCTTCCTTCAGGCCCAGGCCGGCGACGACTTCGCGCACAGCCTTGATGACATTGAGCTTGTTGGCGCCAGCCTCGACGAGCATGACATTGAACTCGGTCTGCTCTTCGGCGGCGGCGGCGGGAGCGGCACCCCCGGCGGCGGGGGCGGACATGGCGGCGGCGGAAACGCCGAAGCGGTCCTCCAGGGCCTTGACCATATTGGCCAGGTCGAGAACGGTCATGGATTCGATTTCAGCGATGAGCTGATCGGCAGTGAGAGCCATGATGGCCTCCTTTTCATGCGAAACGGGTTTTGGATTCGGGGTTGGGTATCGGGAGGGGTCGAGCTACTCGCCGGCCTTCTGCTTGCGAATGCCATCGAGGACAATCGCCAGGCCGGAAACGGGATACTGCATGAGGAAGAGCAACTTGGCAATGAGGACATCGCGGCTGGGCAGCTCGGCCAGGGACTGGAGCTGCTGGGCGGTGATGGCCTTGCCATCCATGATGCCAGCCTTGAAGGAGGCGGCGGGGTTGTCCTTGAGGAAACCATTGATGGCCTTGGCCAGGGCGACCACATCGTCGCTGGTGGTGGCCACGGCGCTGGCACCCTTGAAGGAATCGCCCAGGGTGGCGAAACGGGTATCCTTCACGGCCAGGCGGAGCAGGGTGTTCTTGCTGACCCGATACTGGGCCTTGCTCTCGCGGATGCTCTTGCGGAAGGCGGTATCCTTGCCCACCGCGAGCCCCTTGAACTGGATCACGACCGCCGAGGTGGCGGCGGTGAAGGTGTCCTTGAGGACGACGACTTCTGCGATCTTCTGATTCCTTTCCATCGTCGGCCCCTACTTCTCTACGCCGGCGGTGGACAGGCTGACGGAGGGGCCCATGGTGGAGGCGATGAACATCGTCTTCACATATTTCCCCTTCGCCGTGGCGGGCTTGGCCTTGTGAACGGCCTCGATCAGTGCTGAAGCGTTCTCCAGCAGCCGGTCAACGCCGAAGGAAAGCTTGCCCACGGGCGCATGGATGATGCCGGTCTTGTCCACGCGGTATTCGACCTTGCCCGCCTTGATCTCTCTGATGGCCTTGACCACATCGAAGGTCACGGTGCCGGTCTTGGGGTTGGGCATGAGGCCGCGGGGACCGAGCACCTTGCCCAGGCGTCCCACGCCCTTCATCATGTCGGGGGTCGCAATCAGGGCGTCGAACTCGAGGAATCCACCAGCGATCTTCTCGACCAGGTCGTCC
>JBBIHT010000285.1:0-3158 GCA_037446845.1 Geothrix sp.
CGATCTTAAGCATGGCTCTCACCCAGGTAGGCGCTGATCACGTCGGGGTTGGTGACGACTTCCTGGGGTGTTCCCTCCAGCAGTTTTTCGCCGGAATTGAGGACCACGATGCGGTCAGAGATTCGCATGATCGCCTTCATGTCGTGTTCGATCACCATCTGGGTAATGCCGTGCTTCTTGATCTCCAGGATGAGCTGGATGATCTCCTCGCTCTCGGCGGGGTTGAGGCCGCCCATCACCTCGTCCAGGAGCAGAAGCTTCGGAAGGGTGGCGAGGGCCCTCGCCATTTCCAGCTTCTTCCGCTCCCCGATGGGCAGGCCGCCGGCAATGAAGTCCGCCCGGTGCTCCATGCGCACCACCTTGAGCTGCTCCATGGCCATCTCCCGCGCCGTCTTCAGCGACCAGGTATGGGCCATGGCGCCCACCATGACATTGTCAACGACGGACAGCTTGGCCAGGGGCCTCACCTTCTGCCAGGTCCGCACCATGCCCAGGTGACAGACGGTATCGGGCTGAAGCCCGTTCATGCGGCGCCCGTTGAAGATCACTTCTCCCCTGGAGGGCGGATAGTAGCCGGTGATGCAGTTGAACAGGGTGGTCTTGCCTGCCCCATTGGGGCCGATGAGCCCCATGATGCTGCCCTGGTCCACGCTGAAGGACACATCCGAGTTGGCTGCCAGCCCGCCAAAGAACTTGCTCACATTCTTGATTTCCAGGATGGCCATCAGACCGCCTCCCGCTTCCAGCGACGGGTCGCTTTCCGAACGAACCCCATCAGGCCATCCGGCATGAAGAGGATCACCAGCACGACCAGCAGCCCGTAAATCAACACATGGGCATGGGCGAGATTCTCCTTGAGAAAGAGCCCCACCCGGGAATCGGCATGCACCAGGCCCACCTTCACGAGGGCTTCGGTGATCATGTTGCTGCGCAGAGCCTCGGACAGGGGTACCAGGATCAGGGAACCCAGCAGGGGCCCCCACAGGGTGCCCATGCCGCCGATGATGCAGATGAGCATGATCTGGACCGACAAGTCCAAGCCCAGCACCGTGGGAGGATCCACGAAGCCCACATAGATCCCATAGAAAGCCCCGGCCAGGGAGGTGAGCACTGCCGATACCACCAGGCCCACATTCTTGTAGAGCGCGATGTGGATGCCCAGGGAATGGGCCGCGTCCTGGTCCTCCCGGATGGCCTGGAAGTAGTACCCCACCTTGGAGTGCTGGATCCACAGGGTGATGAGGATGGTGAGCAGCGCCAGGACAAGGCCGATGTAGTAGAAGGGAACCTTGGTCATGAAGTCCGTGAGGACCCGCTCCCCCACCTTGAAGGCGGGCATTTCTGTCACCAGGATGCCCTCGGCCCCGTTGGTCAAGGCGGGCAGGTTGATGGCCATGAGTCGCATGATCTCGGCCACGGCGATGGACGCCAGTACGAAGTAGGGACCACGCAGGCGGAAGCAGATGCTGCCGATCACCAGGGCCACCACCACCACAACAGCCACACCGGCCCAGACCCCGACCCACGGCGCGATGCCCTTGGCCTGCAGGAGCATCATGGTGGTGTAGGCTCCCACCCCAAAGTAGGCCGCATGGCCCACGGAATGCTGTCCCGCGTAGCCCCCCAGGATGTTCCAGCTCTGGCCCTGAGTGACACTGAGGAACAGCAGGATCATGAGATGGAGGGCATAGGGACTTTGCACGAAGTGGGGAACCATCCCCAGCCCGGCCAGCACCGCGATACCGATCACGGTCTTGAGAATCGTCTTGTTCATAGGGTTCTCCTCAGGTCCGCGACTTGCCCATCAGGCCCGATGGCTTGAAGAGCAGGACCAGCAGGAAGAGCACGAAAACCACCACATCCTTCCAGCCCGAAGAGATGTAGACCGCACCCATGGATTCAGTGATGCCGATGAGGATGCCTCCCAGCGTCGCGCCCACCACGCTGCCCATCCCGCCGAGCACCGTGATGACGAAGGCCTTCAGCGTAAAGACGCTCCCCACCTGGGGAAAGATGTAGTAGGTCGGCGAGATCAAGGCCCCGGCGGTGCCCGCCAGGGCGGCACCCAGGCCGAAGGCCAGGATGGACATGCGCTTCACATTGATGCCCATGAGCTGGGCGGCCTCCCGGTCCTGGGCGGTGGCCCGGATGGCCTGGCCGGTATCCGTCTTCATAAGGAACCAGTACAGGACGATCGTGATGGCGGCCGTGATCAAAAAGGAAACCAGCAACGGCGTGGACACCGAAACCCCGCCGCCGACCTTCAGGGTGGAGGATGAATAGGTCGTGGTCAGGATCTTGTAGTCCGAAGTGAAGATCAGCATCATGGCGTTGCTCATGACGAGACCCAACCCGATGGTCAGCAGGATCTGGTTCTGGGCCAGGGCATCCAGCACCCGGTTGATGAACACCTTCTGGAGCACCCCCCCGAACAGGAACATCAGGGGGAAGCTGATGAGGACCGACACGAAGGGATCAATCCCGGCGAAGGTGAACAGGATATAGGTGAGGTACATGCCGATCATCATAATGTCGCCGTGGGCAAAGTTGATGACCCGCATGACACCGAAGATGAGCGTCAGGCCGATGCCGATCAGTGCGTACACACCACCGATGAGAATGCCGCTGAGGAGGGACTGGAAAAAGACTGCCATGGGTGTGCGAATCTCCGGGCTAGAAAAGGAGGGCGTCCGAAGACGCCCCCCTGCAGGGTGGAATCATTTCCAGTTGGGGAAGGGATACACCGCCTTCTTGGTGGCGAAGGCCGCGGGCAGCACAGTCTCGTAGCTGCCCTTCTGGATCTGCTGCACCAGCATCTGGTGGTTGTTCTGGTTGGTGAAGCCGTCGTAGTCCGCGAACTTCACCTCACCCATGACGCCATTCCACTTGCCAGCCTTAAGGCCATCCCGGGTCTTGGCGCGATCGCCATTGGCGTGATAGGCGGTCTCGCCCATGATCATCATGGAAGCGTAGGCGCAGGCGGCATGGTAGGTGGGATTCTTGCCATAGGCCGCCTTGTAGCGCTGGCCGAAGGCCTTGGCGCCAGGCCAGTTCACATCATCCGTCCACTGCGTGCAGGAGAGGACATTCTCGGAGATGGCTCGTTCCTTGGCGAACTCGGTGGTCGTGAACCCGGCACCTGCACCCAGGAAGGCCTG
>JBBIHT010000286.1:0-3148 GCA_037446845.1 Geothrix sp.
TCATGGGTGCCATGCCGTGATCAGAGGTGAGAATGATGCGCAGCGCTGGGTACTGGGTCAGCATGCGGGCCAGCCATGGGGCCAGTTCGGCATCAATGGCTTTCAGCTTGGCCAGGACCTGGGTGCTGCGGGGCCCGTGGAGATGGCCCTCCTCGTCCGTGCCGGACAGGTAGGCCATCACCAGTCCGGCCCCCTTCTCCAGGGCAGATTCGCAATAGAGCAGGCCTTCGGCATCGGGCTTGTCCAGCTGGAATGGACGCAGGCGCCACGGGGAAACGCCCTCCCAGGGGCCAGTGGCTCCCACCCAGTGGTAGACCGCCGTCTTCACTCCGCCGCGGGTGGCGGCGACCCAGAGGGGCTCCCGGAGCAGGTCCTCGGCGCGATGCGCTACGATCACCTTCTGGCCATCCTCGGGGCGGATATACCCGTTGGCCACCACGCCGTGATGTTCCGGCCAACAGCCGGTGGCGAGGGTCGCATGGCCATTGAAGGTCGTGGCGGGGAAGGGCGGGTGCAGCGAACCGGAGCCGCCCTGCTGGGCCAGGGCCCAGAGCTGGGGCATGGTCTCAGGCCGGAACTGGTCGGCGCCCAGGCCGTCCTCGCTGAGGATCAGCACGGGACCTCGGTCCTGGACCGGGGGGGCCGCCGCGGCCGCCAGGCAGCAGGCTAGGAGCAGGGGGAACAGGAGAGGGCGGCGCATGCTTCGAGGGTATCAAGCTACCCTGGGCCCATGAGCATAACCCGTTGGCCCTATCCACTCCTCCATCTGAAGCCCGGCAAAGAGGGCCTGCTGTCCAAGCACCATCCATGGGTGTACTCGGGTGCCCTGGCAGAGGCTCCAGAGCAAGTGCTGGTGCGCCTGGCGGATGGTTCGGGCAGGGTCCTTGGCGTTGGTACGGCCAGCCCAGGGCAGGCCCTGGCGGCAAGGCTGGTCCGCTTCGAGGATGCGCCCCTGGATGAGGCTTTCTTCCGGGCGCGCCTGGAAGCGGCCCTGGTGCTTCGCAAGGAGCTTGGGCATTGGGCCCCCCATGGCGGTTGCCGGTGGATCTTCGGCGAAGGGGACGGACTGCCCGGCCTGGTGGTGGACCGCTACGCCCAGGCCCTGGTGGTGCAGGTGGGGACAGCGGGACTAGAAGCACTGCGGGAGGTCTGGTGGCCCCTGCTCCTCGGGATCGCCCAGCGCGAGGGCCTCGGCGTGTTCGTGGAACGGAGCCAGGCGGGTCGTCGCGAGGAGGGTCTGGAGCCGGTCAACCGGCTGCTCAAAGGCAGCCTCGGCGGGCCGGTCACAGTTCGGGAAGGCCCGGCCAAACTCACCGTGGACCTGCTCCGGGGCCAGAAAACAGGCTTCTTCCTGGATCAGCGGGAGCACCGTCTGCAGGTGGGCCGCCTGTCGAACGGAAAACGAGTGCTCAATGTCTTCGGCTACACCGGCGGTTTCAGCATCCACGCCGGCCTGGGCGGCGCCCGGGAGGTGGCCACCCTGGACAGCAGTGCCCCGGCCCTTGACCAGGCGGAAAGGGATTGGGCAGCCAACGGGCTGGACCCGGCCATGCACCGGCGCCTGGAAGGGGATGCCTTCGAGTTGATGCGGCACCTGGAACCCCTGGGCTGGGATCGCGTCATCGTGGATCCGCCGGCTTTCGCCAAACAGCGCAAGGATGTGGACAAGGCCTTCAAGGCCTACAAGGATGTGTTCCGGCTGGGGGCCCGGGCCACCGCCCCCGGGGGGATGCTCTGGTGCTTCTCCTGCAGCCAGCACCTGGACCGGGCCCGCTTCCAGGAGGCGGTCTGGACTGCGTTGCTGGAGGCGGGCCGGCAGGCGCGGGTGCTCGCGCATCTTGGCCAACCCGCTGATCATCCCTATGCGTTGAACCATCCCGAAGGCTTCTACCTCAAGGGCCTGTGGCTCGGATTGGACTAGGGTTTCACTCCAGGTTGGCGGCCTGCTCGCGGATCTGGTCCAGGGCGCCCTTGGCTTCCATGACGGCCCGGGTCATGGTGATGCGCTTGCATTTGCTGCCGGTGGTGTTGAGTTCACGGAGCACCTCCTGGCACCACACATCCACGGCCTTGCCTTCGAGGCCGCCCCTGGCGAGCCGTTCGCCGAAGTCGTCAAGGTGGGCGGCGAGACGGGTGAGCTCCTCACGCACATCCTGGCGCTCGGCCAGCACGCCGGCCTCGGCCAGCAATCGCTCCGCCGGCAACTGGCCCGCCAGATGGGCATCCTCCAGGATCTGCTCGATCCGCTGGCGGTAGAGGCCCGGAAGCTCGGCGGCCTGAGCTTCCGCTTCGGCCTGGAGGCTTTCGCGCAGGGCCTTCAGGCGGGCCAGGGCGGCCACGAAAAAGGGGTGGAGGCGTTCGGCTTCCCGGGTGCGGCCGGCATTCCAGGTTTCCAGGAGCTGGTCCAGGGCCTCCGTGACGGGCCGTTCCATGGCTTCGCCCTGATCCGACGCGGGGTTCTGGAAGGCCCCGGGCAGGCGAAGGAAGGCCTCCGCCGTGAGGGGTGGCAGGTGCAGCCATTCCGCCTCTTCCTGCCAGGTCTTGGCGACGGACCGCAGCAGGGCACGGTTCAGGCAAAGTCCCAGCGCGGGTTCCTCCTGCACCTCGATGGTGAGATCCAGCTTGCCCCGCTGGGCCGCCTGGCGCACCTGAGCGCGGATCCCCGCCTCCAGGGAAAAAAGCCCCGGGGGCAGGCGCAGGCTGAGATCCAGGGACTTGCTGTTGACGCTGCGGAGGCTGAGCCGCAGTTGCCCCGTGGCGAGCGGGTGGACGACTTCAGCAAAGGCGGACATGGAACGCATGGGGACTCCTGACTGAAAAACTACCCCCAAAAGGGATCAAGCGCCCGCCTGGAAGGAGATACGAGCTAGGCACTGGGAGGGCCCGGGCCGGTGGAGGAGGTCCTGACCCCAGGTCAAATCCTCTCCCCAGTCACGGCCCAATGGGGAGAGAATGGAGAACGGCCCGGGCTTCCAGGAGCACGCCCTCCGACAAGAGCGCCCGCAGACAGGCGCCGTCCTCCTCGGTCAGGTACACACTCGGTGTCAGCGTCCGACTACCCGGACGAGGATGGATGTTACCGAGGTTCAGGGTATCGAACCGAACCCCCCGACGCCGAGAATCGACCGCCTGAGGCAGCCCTGCGAAG
>JBBIHT010000287.1:0-3123 GCA_037446845.1 Geothrix sp.
CTCGAGGCCATGATGGTTGCCCATGCGGCAGAAGGGCTGGCAGGGCGGGCTCAGCAACCAGACATCCGCGTTCCAACCCGCCAGCTCTTCACCGGAAATCCGGGCGAGCTCCCTGGAAATGGGCCTGTCCCCGTGGTTCAAGGCATAGGTGGCGTTGGCGGCTTCGCTGACATCGTAGGCCGCCACCACCTTGCCCGCCTGACCCAGGGCGTAGCGCCAGCCTCCGATGCCGGAGAAACATTCAAGGACGCGCATCAGCCGCAGCCACAGCCGCTCCCGCAGCCACCGCAGGCAACCGGCAGGGTGGTTCCCTTTGCCAAGGTCCGGGCCTCCAGCAGGAGACTCCATGCCATGCCCAGCCCGGCGACACCCAGGGCCCAGGTGAACCAATGGGCCAGGACACCGCCCAGGAGCAGGAGAAGCGAACTGCCCAGCAGGTTGCCTGTGCGATAGGCCTCCAGGGTGAGCGTCGGGTGTTGCGCCCGCAGGCCCCGCTTGGCCAGCCAGAGGCTCCCCACCAGCAGCGTCGCGAGCAATCCCATCCCCATGGATTCACTGCGGCCCTCTGCCGTAGCAGGCTCCTGCAGGATCAGGCCTGCAGCCACGGCCAGCCCCAAGGCAACCAGGCGCAGGAGGTGGCTGAGTACGCGCAGGGTCACCCGCTCCCGCTCCAGGCCTTGGTTGCCAAGTCCCGCCCTGACTCGCCCGAGGGCGCTGAGGGCAGATGGCACCCGCAGGATGCACGCCAGGCCCAGCCCCCAGGCCGGGGGCACATGCTTTTCGATGCCCAGCCAAAGCCCGGTTGCACCCAGGGCCAATCCCACCAGGGAAGATCCGATCAGCAACCGCATGGCAGAACTGAGCAGAAGGGAGTCTGGCCGACCGGGGTCATGGGACATGGGCATGCATCCATTCAAGGGGAAAAGGGCACTGGGCTAGCGTGTCAATTTTCTGTACTTGATGCGGTGGGGATCGAAGGGCTTGAGGCCCAGCACATCCTTTCGGTACTGCTCGTACTCGCTGTAGTTGCCATCGAAAAACTGCACCTGGGAATCCCCCTCGAAGGCCAGGATGTGAGTGGCCAGGCGATCCAGGAACCAGCGGTCATGGCTCACCAGAACGGCACTGCCCGCGAAGGATTCGATGGCTTCTTCCAGCGCCCGCATGGTGTTCACATCCAGATCATTGGTGGGCTCATCGAAGAAAAGCAGGTTGGCCTCGCTCTTGAGGGTGAGGGCCAGGTTCAAGCGGTTCTGCTGGCCGCCGCTGAGCTCGGCAACCTTCTTCTGCTGGGCATCGCCGGAAAAGCCGAAACGGCTTAACCAGGCGCGGGCATTGATGAGCTTCCCGCCCAACTCGATCTGCTCGTATCCTCCCGAAACGGCCTCGAACACGCTCTTGTCGGTGTTCAAGCCGGCACGAAGCTGATCCACATAGGCCATCCGCACGGTGTTTCCGAGGCGCAGGGTACCCCCGTCCACCTGCTCCTGGCCCGTCAGCAGGCGCAACAGTGTGGTCTTGCCGGCACCATTGGGCCCGATGACGCCCAGGATTCCAGCGCGCGGGATGGCGAAGCTCAGGTTCTCGAAGAGCACCCGGTCGCCATAGCCCTTGGAGACGCCCTGCAGCTCGGCCACGAGATCGCCCAGTCGCGGGCCGCTTGGAATGTAGATCTCCAGTTCCTGTTCCTTCTGCCGCCCTTCTTCACTGGCCAGGCGCTCGTAGTTGGCAATGCGAGCCTTGCTCTTGGTGTGCTGCCCCTTGGGGGACAGGTGAATCCACTCCAGTTCCCGTTCCAGGGTCTTCTGGCGCCTCTGGTCCGATTTCTCCTCCCGGGCCAGGCGGGCCTGCTTCTGTTCCAGCCAGCTGGAGTAGTTGCCCTTCCAGGGGATCCCTTCGCCGCGATCCAGTTCCAGAATCCACTGAGCCACATGATCCAGGAAATAGCGGTCGTGGGTGACCGCGATGACAGTGCCCTGGTAGTCCTGGAGGTGCTTTTCCAGCCAGGCCACGGTCTCGGCATCCAGATGATTGGTGGGCTCGTCCAGGAGCAGGATGTCCGGCTTCTGGAGCAGTAGCCGGCAGAGCGCCACGCGACGCCGTTCCCCCCCGGAGAGCACAGCGATCTTTGTGTCGGGATCGGGGCAGCGAAGGGCGTCCATGGCCTGCTCCAGCCGCGAGTCCAGGTCCCAGCAGTCGTGTGCGTCAATCTTCTCCTGCAGCTCGCCCTGGCGGGCCAGCAGGGTGTCCATGTCCGCATCGGGCTCGCCGAACCGTTCCCCGATCTCGTTGTACTCCTTCATCCAGGCCACCTGCTCGGCGGCCCCCTCCTCCACGACCTGGCGGACGGTTCGGGCAGGATCCAGCTGGGGCTCCTGCTCCAGGATGCCCGTGGTATAGCCCTTGCTGAGCACCGCCTCGCCGTTGAAGTCCCGGTCCACGCCCGCCATGATGCGGAGCACGGTGCTCTTGCCGGATCCATTGAGCCCCAGCACGCCGATCTTGGCTCCGTAGAAGTAGCTGAGCGAGATGTCCTTGATGACGGGCTTGTTGTTGTAGATCTTACTGACCCGCATCATGGAATAGATGATCTCGGGCTGTTCGCTGGCAGGTTTGGCCATGGCTAATCCGACAAAAAAGGCCGCGCGGGGCGCGGCCTTTCCAGGATAGCGGATTCTGGGGCTACTCCTCCAGGGCCGCCTGGGCCGCGGCCAAGGTGGCGATGGGAACACGGTAGGGGCTACAGCTCACATAATTGAGACCCACACCGTGGAAAAATTTGACACTGCGGGGATCCCCCCCATGCTCGCCACAAACCCCGAGCTTGATGTTGGGGCGGGTGGCGCGGCCTTTCTCGCAGGCAATTCGCACCAGCTCACCGATCCCCTCCTGGTCGAGACTTTGGAAGGGGTCATCCTCCAACAGTTTCTTGCCCACATATTCAGGCAGGAAACTGCCGGCATCATCCCGACTGAAGCCGAAGCCCATCTGGGTAAGGTCGTTGGTGCCGAAGCTGAAGAACTCGGCCTCCTTGGCGATCTGGTCCGAAGTGATGGCCGCCCTGGGAATCTCGATCATGGTGCCGATGGGGCAGGAAAATTGGGTCCCCCGTTCTTTGTTCAC
>JBBIHT010000288.1:0-3096 GCA_037446845.1 Geothrix sp.
CTGCTCTTCGACGCCACCGTGGGCCAGAACATCGCCGTGGGCCTGCGCCTCCACGGCGTTCCGCCGGCGGAGCGGGCCCGGCGGGTCGCGGAAGCGGCGGAGCGCTTCGGGATCCTGGGCCTCCTGGAGCGCAGCGCCCGCCGGCTCTCCGGCGGCGAGGCCCAGCGCACCAGCCTGGCCCGGGCCTTCGCCCTCCACCCCGAGCTGATCCTGCTCGACGAGCCCTTCGCCAGCCTGGACCCGCCCACCCGGGAGACTCTGATCGGGGAGCTGGGGCGTGAGCTGCGGCGCAGCGGCACCACCGCGCTCCTGGCCACCCATGACCAGGGCGAGGCCCTCGCCCTCGCGGACACCCTCGCGGTGCTGCGGGAGGGCCGCATCGTGCAGATGGGGCCGGCGGACGAGGTGATCAACCATCCCCTGGACACCTTCGTGGCGGCCTTCGTGGGGATGGAGACGGTGGTCAGTGGCGTGGTGCGGGAGCAGGGACGCGGCACCGTGATCCTGGAGGCCTGCGGGCGGGAGCTGGAGGTGATCGGCGCCGCCGATCCGGGCCAGGAGCTGCGCGTCGGGGTGCGCCCCGAACACGTCACCCTCGCGCTCCACTCGGCCGCGGACAGCAGCGCGCGCAACCGCCTGCCGGGGGTCGTGACCCGCATCATCCCGCGGGGGCCCTTCTTCAAGGTGGAGCTGGATTGCGGGTTTTTCCTATCGGCCTTCGTCACCGCCCAATCCCTGGGAGAACTGGCGCTGAAGCCGGGCCAGGCCGTGGTGGCCTCCTTCAAGGCCACCGCCGTGCACCTCCTCCGGAAGGAAGGGCTGGCCGCGGAACTGTGATCCCGGTCCATTGCCCGACGCCCCCCCAAGGACTAGCCTCAGCGCAGGGACGGCCCCGCCTTCCCCGAGTGGAGTTTGTCCCCCGAGCCCGTCCGGAGGCGTGCGTCATGAAACAGCTGGTGATTGATTTCAAGAAATGCAACGGTGGCCGCGACTGCGACCACGAGTGCGAACGGGAGTGCGCGGTCAAGGTCTTCAAGGTGGACGATCCCGCCAAGGCTGCCCTGCACATCCACGAGCTCGAGGCGGGCGGCATGAATGCCGTGCTCTGCGACCAGTGCGGCGACTGCATGGTGGTGTGTCCCACCGAGGCGCTCACCCGCAACAAGCTTGGCGTCGTCATGCTCGACAAGGCCCTCTGCGTGGGCTGCTACATGTGCATCGGGTTCTGCGAGAAGGAAGCCTTCGAGCACAACTCCGACTGGGTCACCCCCTACAAGTGCATCTCCTGCGGCATCTGCGTGAAGGCCTGCCCCCATGGCGCCCTCTCCATCGTGGAAGTGCCCGAACCGGCCGTCCGTATCATCTGAAGGAGACGCCATGAGCCAACTGGTCTTCGATCCCAGCAAAGTGATGGACATTGATTGCACCTATCGCACCCAGTACCTGGATGGGCTGGAAGCCATCCGGGCGGCCCACCGGGTGCTGAAGGAGCTTTCCTATGCGCCGAGCGTGCCCGAAAAGGGCTACACCAATCGCACGCTCTATGTGAATGTGGGCACCCTGGAAATCACCGAGAAACCCGTCACCCAGCAGATGAAGGATGTGTTCATTGGTGGCCGGGGGTTCGGCCTCTACCACCTCTGGAATGCGGTGAAACCCACCACCCGCTGGAACGATCCCGAGAACGAGATCATCATCAGCCCCGGCCCCGTGGCGGGCATGACCCAGTACGCCGGCACTGGGAAATCACTGGTGGTGAGCCTTTCGCCCCAGACAGACATTCCCATTGATTCCAATGTGGGTGGCTTCTATGGCCCCCTGCTCAAGTTCTCCGGCTTCGACGCGCTGGAGCTGCAGGGCAAGTCCGACAAGGACCTGATCCTGTTCATTGACGGCGTGAAGGGCATCATCCGCATCGAGGAGGCCCCCGCAGATCCCGTGGACAGCCATGTGCTGGCGGAGGTGCTCACGCACATGTACGCGGAGGACGAAGCCGACCTGCCCAATGTGTCCGTGGTGTCCACCGGCGCCGCCGCCGAGCACAGCCTCATCGGCATGCTCAACTTCTCCTTCTACGATCGCCGCCGGGGCTGCGTTCGCCTGAAGCAGGCCGGGCGCGGTGGCATTGGCACCGTCTTCCGGGACAAGCGCATCCGCGCCCTGGTGGTGCGCGGCCCCAAGGTCACCGGCGACATGAACCACCCGGCGGATCCCGTCACCATCGCCAAGACCGGCATCAAGTACCACAAGGAGATCCGGGAGAACGATGGCGAGCAGTGCATGATGCGCCGCAACGGCACGGCCCACATCGTCGAAATCATGAACGCCTATGACCTTCTGCCGGTGCACAACTTCCAGTTCGGATCCCATCCCGACACCGTGAAGATTGATTCCGCCTACTGGCAGCAGCGGCTCACTCAGAGCACCGTGGACGGCTGCTGGTACGGCTGCTCAATGGCCTGCGCCAAGGGCGCTGATGGCGTCGTGCTGAAGACCGGCCCCTACAAGGGGCACACCGTCACCGTGGATGGCCCCGAGTACGAGAATGCCGCGGGCCTGGGTTCAAATTGCGGGGTCTTCGATCCCGACTACCTGCTGGAGCTCAACTTCTACTGCGACACCTACGGCATCTGCACCATCTCCTACGGCACGCTGACCGCCTTCATCATGGAGTGCTACCAGCGTGGCATCCTGAACCTGGAACGCACCGGCGGCCTGGATTTGACCTGGGGCAACGCCGAGGCGGATCTGGAAATGATGCACCAGATGGCCAGGGGGGTCGGCTTCGGCAAAGTCGCCGGCCTGGGCACCAAGAGGATGAAGGAGCTTTTCATCAGGAACGGCTGGGGCGATCCGAAGCTCATCAATGACATGGGCATGGAGAACAAGGGCCTCGAATACTCCCAGTACATGTGCAAGGAATCCCTGGCGCAGCAAGGCGGCTACGCGCTCACCAACAAGGGGCCCCAGCACGACGAGGCCTGGCTCATCTTCATGGACATGGTGAACAAGCAGATTCCCTCCTTCGAGGACAAGGCCGAGGCGCTCTACTACTTCCCTCTTTTCCGCACCTGGTTCGGTCTCAACGGCTTCTGC
>JBBIHT010000289.1:0-3088 GCA_037446845.1 Geothrix sp.
AGTTCGGTCCCTATCTAGTGTGGGCGCAGGAGATTTGAGAGGACCTGTCCTTAGTACGAGAGGACCGGGATGGACTGACCTCTGGTGTTCCAGTTGTGCCTCCAGGTGCAATGCTGGGTAGCTATGTCGGGAAGTGAGAAGCGCTGAAAGCATCTAAGCGCGAAACACCCCTCAAGATGAGATCTCCCTATGAGACCCGTGGTAGACCACCACGTTGATAGGCCGCATGTGCAAGATCCGCGAGGATTTCAGCTGAGCGGTACTAATCGGTCCATCGGCTTGACCTTTCATCAATGAATCGCATGACCCCTGAGAGCGCAACCGCGCCTCGCCCACCCTTCTCAACCCTTCTCAACCCTTATCAACCTTCGTCGTGGCTTTTCCCCAAGGGTCACACCCGTTCCCATCCCGAACACGGCAGTTAAGACTTGGAGGGCCGATGATACTGCGCCGGACAGGCGTGGAAAAGTAGGTCGCTGCGACGTTAATATCCCCTCCGGGCCATCCAAGGATGGCCCGGAACTTTTGTACGGCATGGCGGTTTTCCCGCCGCCCATCCCGGTGCTCCACCGGCTACACTTAGGTTTCCGCGTGGAGGAATGGATGAATAAGGGTGTTTACACCTTCGGAGGGAATCGCAACGAAGGTAGCGCTGCCATGCGCAACCTCCTTGGCGGGAAGGGGTGCAACCTCGCCGAAATGGCGGGCCTGGGCATTCCCGTGCCTCCCGGATTCACGCTCACCACGGAGCAGTGCGGAGCCTACTACGAGCATGGGCGCCAGCTTTCGGAGGTTCTCCGGGAGGAAGTGCTCTCAGCCCTCAAGTGGCTGGAAGGTGTTCGAGGCTGCGGGCTTGGTGCCTCCGAGAACCCACTGCTGCTGTCCGTTCGTTCGGGAGCTCGGGTTTCCATGCCGGGCATGATGGATACCGTCCTTAATCTTGGGCTCAACGATCAAACGGTCCTGGCCCTGGAACGGGCCAGCGGGAATTCCCGGTTTGCCTGGGACTCCTACCGCCGGTTCATCACGATGTACAGCAATGTGGTGTTGGGCCTGGATCACTCTCTGTTCGAATCTGAGATCGAGAAAGTGAAGCACCGCAGCGGCAAGGCCCAGGACACGGACTTGTCGGCGGAGGATTGGAAGGGCCTGGTGGGTGCCTTCAAAGGTATTGTGCAGGAGGAGACGGGCAAGGCCTTCCCCCAGGATCCCATGGTCCAACTCTGGGGCGCCATCAGTGCCGTTTTCGAGAGCTGGAACACGCCCCGGGCCACCACCTACCGACGCCTGAACCGCATCCCGGATGACTGGGGAACTGCTGTCAATGTGCAGAGTATGGTTTTCGGCAACATGGGCGATGATTGTGGTACGGGCGTGGCCTTTACGCGCGATCCGGCAACCGGAGAAAAGCTGTTCTACGGGGAGTACCTCATCAATGCCCAGGGCGAGGATGTGGTGGCCGGCATCCGTACGCCGCAGCCGATCACCCGCAGTCAGGCGGCGGGAACGGGCCTCCAGAGCCTGGAGGAGGCCATGCCACCTGCCTTTACCGAATTGGACGCTACCTGCAAGCGGCTGGAAGCCCATTTCAAGGATATGCAGGATATCGAGTTCACCATCGAACGAGGCAGGCTCTATCTGTTGCAGACCCGCAACGGCAAACGCACCGCCATGGCGGGCATTCGCATTGCCATTGATCTGGTGGGGGAAGGCCTCATTGATGGCCAGACGGCCCTGAAGCGCATCGATGCCGATAGCCTGTCCCAGTTGCTCGCACCGGTGTTCGATCCCAGGGAGAAGGAACGGCTGCGCCGTGAGGGGAGGCTGCTCACCAAGGGCCTCAACGCGGGCCCCGGGGCGGCCACGGGGCGCATTGCCTTGTCCGCGGAGGAGGCCGAGCGGATGGCCCCGAAGGGACCGGTGGTGTTGGTCCGCATCGAAACCAGCCCGGAGGATATTTCGGGGATGGTAGCCTCCCAGGGCATACTCACCGCCCGCGGTGGCATGACCAGCCACGCCGCTGTGGTGGCTCGTGGCATGGGCAAGCCGTGCGTCTGTGGCGCCTCCGCCCTGCAGATTGACGCCTCCAGGCGGGTGCTGAGAGTTGGGTCGCATGAACTGAAGGCCGGTGAGGACTGGATTTCCATAGATGGCAGCACGGGGGAAGTCTTTGCGGGAAAATTGAGTGCCCATCCTGCCGAGGTCAACCAGGTGCTGGTGGACAAGAGCCTCTCGCCCCAGGCCAGCGAACTCTACCAGCGTTTCAAACGGATCATGGACTGGAGCCGGGAAGCCAAGCGGATGAAGGTTCGCACCAATGCGGATACGCCCCATGACGCAGCCGTGGCCCGTGCCTTTGGCGCTGAGGGGATCGGACTCTGCCGCACCGAACACATGTTCTTCGAGGGGGACCGGATCATCGCCGTGCGCGAGATGATCCTCGCCACGGATCTCGATGGCCGAAGGAAGGCCCTGGCCAAGCTGCTGCCCATGCAGCGGCAGGACTTCGAGGGCATCTTCACCGCCATGGACGGCCTGCCCGTCAACATCCGCCTGCTGGATCCACCCCTCCACGAGTTCCTGCCTCAGGATGCAGCGGGACAGAAGGAAATGGCCGAAGTCCTTGGGGTGGAACTGGGAACGGTCCAGCGCCGTGTGGCCCAGCTCCATGAGTTCAACCCCATGATGGGCCACCGGGGCTGCCGCCTCGGCATCACCTTCCCCGAAATCATCCGCATGCAGGTGCGCGCCATCGTGGAGGCCGCGCTGAACGTCGCGGCCAAGGGGGTCAAGGCCGTTCCCGAGATCATGGTCCCGCTCATCGGCACCGTGCGCGAACTGGCCTACACCAAGACCGAGATGCTCGACGAGATCGCCCAGGTGAACCAGGAGCGGAACGCGGCGTTCACCTGTCCCATCGGTACCATGATCGAGATCCCGCGCGCCGCCATCACTTCCGACAAGATCGCCGAGGAGGCGGAGTTCTTCAGTTTCGGAACGCACGACCTGACCCAGATGGGCTTCGGCTTCAGCCGGGACGCCGCGGGCACCTTCCTCCCCGAATACGTCGGGAAGAAGATCCTGGCCG
>JBBIHT010000290.1:0-3085 GCA_037446845.1 Geothrix sp.
CACCATGGTACCGCTGAGCAGAGCCAGGGCCCGGCGTTTCTCGGCCCGCTGCACCGCCACGATGGCAAGCACCACCGTGAGGCTGCTGGTGAGCAGGACCACCGTATTGATGACGCCCAGGGTGGCGTCCAGGGCCCCGCTGGCCTGGTGGAACTCCAGGGGGTACTTGGCGCGGAGATAGGAGTAGCTCATGAAGAGCCCGGAGAATAGGATCATTTCCGTGACCAGGAAGAGCCACATTCCCAGCCGGGAGCCCAGGTCATCCCGATGAACTGCGTGGGTGCTGGTGGGTTCGCTCATGCTTTTCCGTCCTGGGGAAAGTGGTAGGGCGCGCAGGTGATGGTGGGCACCTCGTCGAAGTTTTCCAGCGGGGGCGGGCTGGGGATGGTCCATTCCAGGGAAACCCCGTCCCAGGGATTGGCGGCGGCCTTCTCGCCCTTGAACAGGGCCCGGACCAGCGTCACGAGGAAGATGAGGAAGCCCGCCACCATGAACCAGCTGCCCACGGTGGTCCACAGGTGCATGGTGTCGAACTGGGGGAGGTGGTGGAAGTAGCGGCGGGGCATGCCCATCATGCCCAGGATCAACATGCCGAAGTACAGCAGGTTGAAGCCGATGAACATGGGTACCCAGGCCGCATAGATGGCCGCCTTGGAATACATGCGGCCGAACATCTTGGGGAACCAGTAGAGCAGGGCCGCGAAGAATCCGAAGCCGGTGCCGCCGAGGATCACATAGTGGAAGTGTCCCACCACGAAGTAGGTGTCGTGCACATGCACATCAATGGCCAGGGTCCCGAGCATCACCCCCGTGAGGCCGCCGATGCAGAACAGGAAGATGAAGCTGAGGGCGAACAGGAGTGGTGGCTGGAAATCAATGCTGCCCTTGTAGAGGGTGCTCACCCAGTTGAAGACCTTGATGGCGCTGGGCACCGCCACGGCCATGGTCAGCAGCGAGAAGATGAACTGGGCAGCCTGACTCATGCCGCTGGTGAACATGTGGTGGGCCCAGACCATGCTGCCGAAGGCGGCGATGGCCATGCTGGACATGGCGATGGCCTTGTAGCCGAAGATGGTGCGCTTGGCGAAGGTGGGAATAATTTCCGTGATGGCCCCCATGGCCGGCACGATCATGATGTAGACCGCCGGATGGGAATAGATCCAGAAGAGATGCTGGTAGAGCAGGGGGTCGCCGCCCTTGGTGGGATCGAATATGCCGATGCCGAAGAGCCGCTCCAGGAGCACGAGGACCGTGGTGATGGCCACGATGGGGGTGGCCAGGATCTGGATCCAGGCGGTGGCGTAGAGGGCCCAGCTGAAGAGCGGCATGCGAAACCAGCCCATGCCGGGGGCCCGCATGCGGTGGATGGTGGTGATGAAGTTGATGCCCGTGAGCATGGAGGAAAAGCCCAGCACGAAGGCGCCGAACACGGCCATGGTCACATTGGTGCCGGTCTTGATGCTGAAGGGGGCGTAGAAGGTCCAGCCCGTATCCGGGGCGCCGCCGCCGGTGAAGAGCGACAGGACGGCGATGATGGCGCCCGCCACGAAGAAGTACCAGGAGGCCAGGTTCAGGCGCGGGAAGGCCACATCCTTGGCCCCGATGAGAATGGGCAGGAAGAAGTTGCCGAACACGGCCGGCAACCCGGGGATGGCCACCAGGAAGACCATGACGACGCCATGGAGCGTGAACAGCGCGTTGTAGGTCTGGGCCGTGATCAGGTGCTGGAAGGGCGAGATCTGGACCAGGCGCATGACCAGGGCGATGGCCGTGCCCAGGGCGAAAAAGATCACCATAGAGAAGAAGTACAGGAGTCCGACCCGCTTGTGGTCCGTGGAGAGCACCCAGGCCAGCAGGCCCGTGTGGGCCCCCTTGTGCTCCAGGTAGCTGGGTTCTGCGGTGGCAGCGTGGGCTTGGCTCATGCGTGCTCCTTGGGTTCGGACGACTTCCTGCGGCCCTTCAGCACCAGGACCAGGAGGAAGCTCCCGGCGCCCAGCAGGACGAGGGTGGCGCCGATGGCCGTGGTGTTCAGGACGACCTTTCGTCCGGTGGGGTCATAGCTGAAACAGAACCTGAGGTACTTGTTGATGGTGGGCTGGGCCTCGCCCCGGGCGGCCTCCTGAGCCGCCATCTGGAAGTCGGCGGGGAGGTAGGTGGTCCCGTACATGTAGCGGGTCACGCGGCCCTTGGGGCTGATGAAGATGAGCGCCGCCGCGTGGATGAATTCGTCCCGGTCCCGCTTGAACTTGAAGCCCACCGCATCGGCCAGGGCCTTGGTGGCGGGCCCAGGGCCCGTGAGGAATCGCCAGGCCGCAGGCGGGAAGGGACGCTGGATCTCACCCAGGTAGTTGGTGCGCTTCTGGGCGGCAACCTCGGGCTCGTCCCGCTCGTCGAAGCTGATGGTGATGACCTGGATGTCCTTGCCAGGTTCCGCCTGGGTGAGGTTCAGCACCTCGGCCACGCCACCCAGCTGCGGGGTGCAGATTCCGGCGCAGCGGAAGTAGTTGAAGGAAAGCACCGTGGGCTTGTCCACCAGCTGACGCAGGGTGACCGGGTGGCCCTCCTCGTCCTTGAGCACCAGGTCCAGGGGAATGGTGGCGCCCAGGTGTTCGTCAATGCCCACTTCTTCGGCCGTGAAGGAGGGGGGCTGGGTGGCCGGAGACGCCGGGGGAGCGGGGGCCTGGGCCAGTGCTGGCACCGCCAGGAGCAGGGACAGCCAGGATCGTTGCAGGAAGGGGACGCGCATGGGATGCCTCAAGGGTGGGAAGCAGCAGCCTGGGCGGCGGCATACTCCCGGCAGAGCGCAGTCACAGCCTGGGCCACGGGAATGCGGTTGGGAATGACTTCCCCGGCGGAGCCGCAGAGCTTCTCCAGGGCCGCCAGGGCCTTGGGGTCGCTGGGGGCCGGTCCGAAGGCGCAGAAGGACTGGATCACATGGGCCAGGGCCATGCGGTCGCGCTTGGACAGATCCTTGTAGCTCACCATGGAACTGCCCTTGATGCCCTCGTCCAGGGTCCTGTAGATGGCCTCCAGCTGATGGCCGTTCTTCCAGGCTTCAGGCTGGGTGAAATTGCGTGGCTTGGGA
>JBBIHT010000291.1:0-3075 GCA_037446845.1 Geothrix sp.
AGCGGGTCGTGGGCCACGCCGAGCTCTACATTGGCCTGGTGGAAGTGGGGGTGGGCGTCATCCCGGCGGGAGGTGGCTGCCTGCAGATGCTCCTGCGCATGGAGGACGCCCTGGCCGCCAAGGGCCAGAAGGGACCCATGCCCAAGGTGCGTGCCGCTTTCCAGAACATCGGCACCGCCCTGGTGAACACCAGCTTCGACGAGGCCCAGCGCAACGGCTACCTCCGTCGCACGGATCGCCGGGTGATGAACAAGGCCTTCCTGCTGGCGGAGGCCAAGGCGGAGGTCCTGAAGATGGCCACAGACTTCCAGCCCTTGAAGGAGCGCACCCTCCGGCTGCCTGGCCTGGGCGGCGCCGCTGCCCTCAACATGGCCGTGAAGGATTTCCAGTTCCAGGGGCTCGCCAGCGAGCACGACGCGGTGATCATGGGTGAACTGGCCACGGTCCTCACCGGGGGCGATGTGAGCCTAGTGCAGGAGGTCAGCGAGGAACGCATTCTCGAACTGGAGCGCACCGCCTTCGCCCGCCTCTGCAGCTACGAGAAGACTCAGGCCCGCATGGAGGCCATCCTGAAGACTGGAAAACCGCTGCGAAATTGATCCCAGGCGGTGCCTCGCCCCGCCCCGAAATGCCGCTCCGGGCGAGAGCTTCCGGGGGCGGGGCGAGCCATTTTGTGACTTCCTACTCCTTTTCGAAAACCTGGCCCTTTTTCGGGTTGCCAGGTGCTGGGGAGGGCGGAACACTTGGGGCGGTCCATGCTGAACCCCACAATCAGGAGGCACTGTGAGCGCCCAATCCCAGGCAACTCCACGCGTAGCGGCCATCGTCGGGCCCTATCTCTCTGGAAAGACCTCCTTGATGGAGAGCCTTCTCTTCGTGGCAGGCGCCCTGCCGCGCAAGGGCTCTGTCAAGGAGGGCAACACGGTGGGAGACGCCTCCCTGAAAGCCAAGGCCCGGCAGATGAGCGTGGAGGCCAGCCTGGCGTCCTGCTCCTACCAGGGTGAGCCCTGGACTCTGGTTGATTGTCCCGGGTCCGTGGAGTTCAGCCAGGAGGCCGTCCATGCCCTCATGGCGGCGGACATCGCTGTGGTCGTGTGCGATCCCGACCCCAACCGGGCCCTCATGGCTGCACCCATCATGAAGTTCCTGGACGAGCATCGGATCCCGCACATCGTGTTCCTCAACAAGGTGGAGGCCCCGGGCAGCGCGGCAAGGCTGCGGGATGCGATGAACGCGCTGCAGAGGGCCTCCGACCGTCCCCTGGTGCTCACGGAGGTGCCCCTGAGGGAGGGCGAACAGGTCACCGGCTATGTGGATCTCATCAGCGAGCATGCCTACAAGTACGACGCCTCCCTGGATGCTGAGCTGCAGCAGTTGCCTGAATCGGTTCTGCCCGAGGAGAAGGAGGCCCGCCAGATCATGCTGGAGAAACTGGCCGACTTCGACGATCACCTCATGGAGGAACTGCTGGGCGACCTGGTCCCGAGCCTGGAGGAAGTGAGCGCCGATCTCGCCAAGGATCTGCAGGAGGATCTGCTGGTGCCGGTGATCTTCGGTTCGGCGGAACGGGATACGGGTATCCGTCGGCTGTTCCAGATGCTCTGCGAGGAGGGACCGCGGGTGGAGGCCACGGCGGCCCGCCTGGGCCTCCCCCAGGGCCAAGAGGCCCTGGTGCAGGTTGTCAAGACCGTGCACGCCCAGCATGTGGGGAAGCTGAGCATTTCCCGCGTCTGGCGCGGTGAAGTCGCCGATGGCAGTGCCCTGGGCGGTAACCGGTTGAGCGGCATCAACAAGCTGTTCGGCGCCCAGCAACTCAAGCAGCAGAAGGCAGCCGCGGGAGATCTGGTGGCCCTGGGCCGCCTGGAAGAAGCGCAGACCGGCGAAGGACTCACGCCCAACGGGAAGGTGGATCTGCCCTGGCCCGACCCCATGCAGCCCATGCTGGCCCTGAGCCTCCATACCGCCAAGAGCGGCGATGATGTGAAGCTGTCCCTGGCAGTCCAGAAGCTGTGCGAAGAGGATGCCTCCCTGCAGGTCGAGCAGAACGCCGAGACCCAGGAACGGATTCTCTGGGGGCAGGGCGAAGTGCACCTCAAATGCGCCCTGGACCGCCTGAAGAGCCGCTTCGGGCTGGATGTGCAGCACCACCCGCCCATGGTTCCCTACCGGGAAACCTTCACCAAGCCTGCGGCCAAGGTTCATGGCCGCCACAAGCACCAGACCGGCGGCCACGGCCAGTTCGGCGATGTGTGGCTGGAGATCAAGCCCCTGCCCCGGGGCACCGGCTTCCAGTTCGAGGAGCGCATCGTGGGCGGCGTCGTGCCCAAGAATTTCTTCGGGGCCGTCGAGCACGGCATCGTGGACTGGATGAAGAGCGGCCCCCTGGGGTTCCCCGTGGTGGATATCCATGTGGCCCTGGTGGATGGCAGCTACCACACCGTGGACAGTTCCGACATGGCCTTCAAGACCGCCGCTCGCATTGGCATGACGGAAGCGGCGCCCCTGTGCCACCCCGTGCTGCTGGAACCCATCTGCGAGGTGCATATCAGTGTGCCCAGCGAGTTCACGCCCAAGGCCCAGCGACTGGTCACGGGGCGCCGCGGCGGCCAGGTGCTGGGCTTCGATGGCAAGCCAGGGTGGGCCGGGTGGGATGTGGTGTCCGCCTACATCCCCCAGGCCGAGATGGGCGATGTGGTGGTGGAGCTGCGCAGCCTCACCATGGGCGTAGGCTCCTTTACCTGGGCCTTCCACCACCTGCAGGAACTGGTTGGCCGCGACGCCGACAAGGTGGTCGAGGCCAAGAAGGCGACCAAGGCCACGGCGTGATCCTGCCCCGCCCTCTGGCTCCGGGAGGCAGGAGTTAGGGAAAGCCATTCTTGCCGTGCGATGAGACAATCTGACTCGGGATCCTCGCTGGGGCTTCCGGGCAGGGAGTTGCAGTGGCACAGCACGGTGTACAAGTCATCGCGGTAGAACCCGGCAGTCTGGCCGAGGGGGCTGGCATCCGCCCTGGCGACACCCTGCTGGAAATCCACGGTGAGCAGGTGCTGGACCAGCTCAACTTCCAGTTCCTCA
>JBBIHT010000292.1:0-3069 GCA_037446845.1 Geothrix sp.
CTCGCGTTCTCAGCAAACACAAGGGTCTCAAACGCTTGCCGGTGTCCCCTTACCTCACGCTATTCCGCGAAGAACCAAATTAATGCCCAATCCGAGGGTGCCGAAATAGCGGCCAGTTTTTCACCTTTTTCACAGGAGGACGCATGGCCAGACCATCCCTGGTTCTGGGCATCACGGCGCTTGGCCTGGTGGCCACCGCAGTGACCGCCCAGGAATCCTCGGCCTTCAGATTCAGCGGATTCGGCAGCCTCGGGGCCACCAGATCCAGCGAAGACAAGGCTGATTTTCTCACCAACTTCGCCATGCCGGATGGCCCGGGCTTCACCCGCAACACGGATGTGAAGGGGGATTCCCGCCTCGGCCTCCAAGGCGACCTCCGCCTGGGAGAGCACTTCTCTGCGGTCGCGCAGGTGATCTCGGAACACCGGTACGATGGCACCTTCAAGCCCTACCTGAACATCGCGACCCTCAAGCTCCAGGCCCTGCCTGGGCTCGCCTTCCGCGTGGGCCGCATACCCTACTCCGCCTACCTGATCTCGGACTTCCAGAAGGTGGGTTACGCCCAGCCCTGGGTCAGGCCCCCGGTGGAGGTCTATCAGTTCAATCCACTCACCAGCGTGGATGGCGCGGACCTCACCTGGCAGGCCAATGCGGGTGCGGTTGCCTTCTCGGGGCAGTTCCTGGGCGGCAGCATCAAGGCGAAGATCGCCCCCAGCTCCATTGGCGTGAAACAGTACGCCGCCCTGGGCCAGGAAGTACCCGAGGCAGAATGGACCAGCAAGCAGATGTACACGGCCTCCCTGGCTGCCAACTGGGGCAGCAACACCCTGCGAGCCTTCTACGGAAGCATGAAGGGCACCTACGACGATCCGGGGTACGACCAGCCGTACTCCGTCACCTTCCTGGCGAACAACTCGCCCTTCTCGACCCTTCGGGCCGACCTGATCCTGAATCCCTACTTCAACCCCGCCCAGCCGCCGGGCCCCACCAATCCGCTCATGATCCCCAACCCCTACAAGAATGTGGCCTTGGCCGACAAGCTCCAGATCAAGGATAAGAAGGTGACCTACCTCAGTGCCGCCTACAGCTACGACCCCGGCAACTGGTTCCTGATGATCGAGCAGAGCTGGAAGGGGGGCGACGCGGACACCATGCTGAGTGACTTCCAGGCCGGGTACGCCACATTGGGAGCCCGCCTTGGCAACTGGACGCCCTACGCCACCTATGCGTGGAAACGAACCACAGGATCCACCTCGGATGTCAACCCCATCGGGAACGCCGTCCTGCGCGCGTCCAATCACGGCCAGTCCACGGTTTCCGGGGGGCTCCGCTGGGACTTCTACAAGAACCTGGCGTTCAAGATCCAGTACGATTCGGTCAAGAACGAGGATCTTTCCGCAGGGGCGCTCACGAACACGCACCCCGAGCTTGGCTTCAAGCCGGGCCAGCGCTATTCCCTCACCACCGCCGCCATTGATTTCGTGTTCTAGGGGGGAGCCATGAGAATCATCGCAACGCTCGCCTCCCTTGCTTTTTCAGTGGCCCTCGCCCTTCCTGCCAGGGCCCAGGCCGTCATCATTTCCGCCAAGAACCCCCTGTCCAAGCTCACCAGGGAACAGGTGGCCCAGATATTCCTTGGCCAGGCCAAGACCTTCATCACGGGGGGCCAGGCCATTCCGCTGGACCAGCCGGATGGTTCCGACCTTCGCAAGGCGTTCTACCAGAAGGCCGCAGGCAAGGCTCCGGCCCAGATGAAGGCCTACTGGTCCAAGCTGGAGTTCTCGGGTAATGGCCGGGCGCCCCAGGCCCTTTCGGCCACCGAAATCGTCAAGCTGGTGGCGGAGAATCCGAAGTACATCGGCTATGTGGATGCCGGGGCGGCCACGGCCGGCGTGAAGGTCGTCTTCACCTTCTAGGCTTCCGCGCACCCAGGACTGGCCCGTACCCTGGCTCATCCCGGGGGCGGGCCGGTTTCCGGTATAGGTCATGGAAGAGGATTTTCCACGGTGCTGCCCCAATCCCAGCGTCCAGTGCCTGGGGGCCAAACCCCAGGGCCCGGGGTTCAGGTGTCAGGCCTCGCACAGACCGTGCTCCAGGAGCAGGGCCCTGTGCTCGCTGGGGCGTAGGGAAAGAATGCCCGCCGCGCGAAGGGAGATGATGCGCAGGGCGCCATTGGAGAATCCCAGCAGCACACCTTCCCGGGTCTCGCGGAAGCGGCCGTTGGGACAGGCTTCCCGAGTGGGGAGGGCCCAGGGAATCCTGAGCTGGCCCGCAGGGGATTCCAGGAACGCATTGGGCCACGGATCGGCAACCGCACGGATCTGGTTGAAGGCTTCCTGGACGGTCATGGAGAACTCCAGTTTCGAGTCCGCAGGCTTGCGGCCTCCGAAATAGGAGGAAGGGCCCAGATCCAGCTGGTGGAGGCGGCTGGCGGAGCCATCCACTAAACCCGGGATGGCTTGGCGCACCAGCACCCTGCCGGCGGCGGCGGCCCTTTCGGTGAGGCTGAGGGCGGTTTCATCCCAGGCGATGGGCAGGCGGGCCTGGGCGATAATATCGCCGTCATCGGGTTTGGGCGTCATGGCGTGGAGGGTGATGCCCGTTTCCTGCTCGCCCCGCACGAGAACCCAGTTGATGGGCGCCCGCCCCCGGTACTTCGGCAGCAGGCTGCCGTGCAGGTTGTAGGCACCCAGGCGGGGAACCTCCAGGAACCTGGCCTGGATCATCTCCCGGAAATAGAAACTGAACAGGAAATCGGGCCGCTGGTCGCGGATGGCGTCGTACACCTGCTGATCATTGAAGGAGCGGGCCATGCGGACCGGGATGTTCCTGCCCAGGGCCACGGCCTCGGGGGGGGTGAACCAGGCTTCCTCGGGGCTCTGCTCGTAGGTGTAGAGGGCCCGAACCTCCCGCAGCGGCTCGCCGCGGAACTTCGCCAGGGCCTTGTCGCTGCCGAATCGGCGGCTCTCCCCGCCCGCGAGCACGACGGCGCAGGCATCCCGGCGCATCATCCCACCCGGGCGGCGAAGATCTTCTGCAGGGCGGGGCTGCCGCGCACCAGGTCGAGCG
>JBBIHT010000293.1:0-3061 GCA_037446845.1 Geothrix sp.
GGGGGCCGCTTCATGCCGGTCCAAGCGGAATCACTCCGCCGCAGGTTCCCGGATCAGACAGGGCCCGCCAGGGCTCCAGCACGAAGGGGCGGTTGAAGGCGCGGGGATGGGGCAGTTCCAGGCTCAGTTCGGCACCCAGCAGGCGCAAATCCTCGGGCGTTGGCCAGGTCCAGCTTCCCGGCGGGCCATCGGTGGTGATGAGGTCCAGATCCAGGGTCCGGGGCGCGTTTCGGCCCGCCTGGCGATCCCGCCCAGCCGCCAGTTCCAGGCGCAGGAGCGCCTCAAGCAGGCGGCGGGGATCCGGCTCCTCGGCCACCAGGATGGCCACGGTGTTCAGGTAGGCGGGTCCGCGCCCGGACTCGTCGGGCGATTCCATGACCAGGGGCGAGGCCAGCACGGTTCCCAGGGTGCGCAGGGCGGCAAGCCCCGCCTCCAGGTGGGCCCGGCGATCCCCGAGATTCGATCCCAGGGCGATGACGGCCTTCATGGAAGGCGCGGGGCCCGGTGGCGCGGACCCGTTTGTGCCCGGCCCAGGGCCTCCGACCACAGGCCTCGCCCGTTCACTGCTTCGTCCCGTGCTCGGCCACCACCAGGGTGCGGATGCCGCCACGGATGAGGAAATCGCCCTCCACCCGCAGCCAATGGGGGGCCAGGGCCTTCACGAGATCATCCAGGATCTGGTTGGTGACGGCCTCGTGGAAGGCGCCCTGGTCCCGGAAACCCCAGAGGTACAGCTTCAGGGATTTCGATTCCACGCAGAGCTGGTCTGGCTGGTAGAGGATGCGAAGCTTGGCGAAGTCCGGCTGGCCCGTGAGGGGGCAGAGGCAGGTGAACTCCTCCGTCTCGAAGGTGATGGTGAACGGCCGCCCCGGCCGTGGACTGGTGAAAGTGTCCAGGTTCCCCGTGGGCCGCGTCACCACGAATTGAGGCAGGGGGTTCGGCAGGGAGGCCTTGGAGGGTTTCCGGGTTGCCATGGCGAGATCCTTTTCATGTCCAGAGGTCAGGCGCGGTGGCACGGCGAAGTCCGTGGACCGTCAGTTCGGTTGACCCGGGATGGGCGCGTAGGGAACCGGGTCCTGAAAGCCCGCCTCCCGGAAGCCGCGGAGGCGCAGGAGGCAGGAATCGCAGTGGCCACAGGCCCTGATCTCGTCCCGGTAGCAGGACCAGCTTAGGTGCAGGGGCGCACCCAGTTCGCGCCCCCTGCGCACGATATCCGCCTTGCGGAGATGCAGCAGCGGTGCCTGGAAGGTCAGCCGCGTGTCGGGTTTCGTGCCCAGGTTCGCGGTCTGTTCGAAACTCTTCAGGAAGGCTTCGCGACAATCGGGGTAGCCACTGCTGTCCTCTTCCACGAAGCCCACGAAGATGGCGGTGGCCCCCAGCACCTCGGCCCAGCTCACGCAGGTGGCCAGCAGGTGCGCGTTGCGGAAGGGGACATAGCTCACGGGCACGCCTGGGCGATCCAGGGCGCCCTCGGGCAGGGCGATGGTGGCATCCGTCAGGGCTGACCCGCCAATGGCCTTGAGGGTATCGAAGGCGATGACGAGGCGGCGCGCGGCGGGCACCTGGTAGAAGTCTGCGATGGCCTCGAAGGCCTGCCGCTCTCGCTGCTGGGTCCGTTGCCCGTAGTCCGCATGGAGCAGGGCCAGTTCGTAGCCCTCCGCCTTCGCGATGGCCGCGCTCACGCAGCTGTCCATGCCACCCGAGAGGGAAACCACCGCGAGCCTAGCCATGCTGGACCCGCTCCGCCCAGGCTTCCAGGGCGTCCATCTCCCGCTGCAGGCGCAGGGCCTCGGCACCATCCTCGGCCTTCGGGGGAACCCGGTAGGGTGCGCCGTAGCGAATGACGCAGGTCGCAAAGGGGAACGGGATCACCATGCGGTCCCAGGTTTTCAGCTCGAAGGCGTGATCGAAGGCCAGGCTCACCGGGACGATCCAGGCACCGGTCCTGCGGGCCAGGGCGGTGACGCCGGGCTTCAGCGTCATGAGGGGCCCTCGGGGGCCATCGGGGGTGATGCCGAAATCCCAGCCCTGCTTTACGGCCTGGATCATGCGCACCAGGGCCCTGGCGCCATCCTCACTGGCGGTGCCGCGCACCGCATGGATGCCGAACCACCGCCAGGTGGCGGCACTGCGCTCGCCATCCCGGCTGTCGCTGGAGAGGATCGCCACGCCCCGCCCTGGGCGTAGGAATGGGTAGGCCAGGGGCATCATGAACAGGCGCCGATGCCAGAAGCTGAGGATGAACCGCTCGTCCCGGGCCTGGAGATCCGCGACGGCCTCGAACCCCTCCCGGCGCACCCGGAGGGTGTAGGACCACAGCTTGATGAGGCCCGCTCCCAGAAAGGGGACCAAGCGGAAGTGGAACCACAGGGAGAAGGGCGCCCCCAGGGGGCGGCCCCGCTCGGCGATGGTGATGGGCGCGGCCATCAGGGGAGCCCCAGTTGCAGATCAACCCGGGTGATGGGGAACAGGCGGCCACAGTAGTCGCACCGCACCTCCACCGGGCCCGGTTCCCGAAAGAGATCCTGCTTCTGGCCATCCGGGAAGCGCCGCAGGGTTTCCAGTAGCGCCTCCCGGGTGCAGCGGCACCGGTAGTAGAGGTCCGTGGCAGCCAGCTCATCGGCGCCCTGGCCCTGGGAAACCCAGTCAGCGAGGAACTCCGCCGTGCGTTCCCAGTAGGGGACCACCTCCAGTCCCTCGATGGCCTGCACCAGGGTTGCCAGGCGGGCAGGTGGACAGTCCGGCAAGGGTTCCACCAGGAGCCCCCCCGTCTCGCCGGTGCCCGCATCGCACCAGAGCGTGAGGCTGGCCTGGATCTGTTCGGAGTTCTGGAGGTAGTGCTCCACCTGCACCTGGATGCCCCCCTCAACCAGGGGCAGGTGCCCGATGTAGGGCTGGCCGCTGGCGTTGGAGCGCATCACCTGCAACACGCCCGGGGCCGCGATCCACGCCTTGGCCTCCGGCGCCCCAGGATCCAGGACGCCGCGGATGGTGCCATCCGGCCAGCTATCGGCTACCACCGCCTTGGCCCGACCTGCGCCCTTCACCAGCAGTTGCATCC
>JBBIHT010000294.1:0-3050 GCA_037446845.1 Geothrix sp.
AACGACAATGGTCAGAAGTACCTGACCCTCATGCTGACCTCCAAGCGCAACGACAAGTATGAAGTGACTGGCCCTGGCCCTATCCTCATTGACGACAAGGACGCCAAGGACATTCGGTTCTTCATCAACGATGAGCCCCAGCGCCAGAAGCTGGAGGACTTCATCAACCGCAATGTCTCGGCCTTGACCGACAAGCGGGTCTTCGTGAAGGCTGACGCTGATCTGCCCTTCAAGTTTGTCAATGAACTGTTCCAGGTCTGCCGGAAGGGTGGCGCCGATGAGGCATCCATCATCACCAGCGAGGACAAGGACAAGAAGGAAGGGGGCAACTGATGGATGCTGGTGGCCCGAAAGGCAAAGCCAAGTCGGATATCAATGTCACCCCGCTCATTGACATTGTGCTGGTGCTCCTGATTGTCTTCATCATCATGGTGCCCGGCCTCAGCAAGGCCATGAAGGTGGTCGTGCCCCAGGTGGTCGTCACCGCGACCCCCCCGAAACCCGACCCGAATAACATCCTCATCCAGGTGGACAAGGATGGATCCATCACGCTTCAGCAGGACAAGGTGGACACCCAGATCCTGAAGGACAAGCTGCCCGATGCCGTGATGCTGCAGCCCCTCAACTACCGGAAGGTCTTCCTGAAGGTGGATGAGGAAGTGAAGTTCCAGGCCATGGTGGATGTGCTGGATGCCATTCGCGTGTCCTCGGATACGGCCAAGAAGAAGTCCCTCGAACAGCTCGACAAGTTCCAGGGGCAGGACGGCGGCGATGTGAAGGTGGCCGTCTCCCTCAAGAAGCGCATTGAAGTGGCGCCAGTCAGTTAGCCGGCGGTGCCGTTCATGAAAAGGGGCCCCAACCGGGGCCCCTTTTCATGGCTGCCGGCGCTGCCCCCACACCGTGCCATAGGCTACCGCCAGGACGGTGATGATTACCCCGGCCAGGCCCCGCAGGGAAACCAGCTCCCCAAGGAGCGGAATGGCCAGCAGGTACTGGCTGATGGGCAACAACTGGAGCCAGGCCGCCGCCTCGGACACCGAGAGGACTCCGTAGGCCTCCGCCATGAGCATCTGCCCCCCATAGGCCAGAAGGCTCATGAGCAGGCCCAGGGACCAGGGCAACAGATGGAGGGGCCAGGGGGAGCGGGCGAAGGGCAAGACGATGGGCAGCCCCGCCACACAGAAGAAGAAGAATATCGTGGCGGCATTGTCCGTCTGACGCACCGCCCGGATGGCATTGGCGCTGGTGGCGGCGAAGCAGGCGGCAGCAAGAGCCATCCACTCCCCTCGTCCCAGTGCGAAAGCCCCCTTCCCCTGCCTGAGCACCAGGGCCACCCCGATGAAGGCCAACAACACAGCCAGGACGAGCTGCGGGGTGGGACGCTCCTTGAGGAGCACCACGGACATGGCCACCGCCACCACGGGGAAAAGGCTGTACAGGATCCCCGCCTCCCCGGCCGGAATGTGCGCCAGGGCATCGAAATAGAGCACGACCACGGCGCCACCCGAGAGGCCCCGCATGACGAGAAGCCGATAGTTGCTGGGCCGGTAGAGCCCCGGGCGCAGGCAGAAGGCCACCAGGCTGAGCAGGGCCCCCACGCCGAAGCGCAGCACCGCCAGATGGCCCGCGGTGAAATCCATGCCCGGCAGGGTGAGCCTCCGGGCCAGGATGGCCATCAGGCCGAAACACAAGGCCGATCCCGCCAGCTGCAAACGCGCTGCGCTCTCGCTGTGGGCTCGGGCCGAGGTCAGGTTGGTCATCCCTCCATCCTGCCGTGAAATCCGCTGCCGCTCTCCTTTGATCTCGGGCCCTGGCCCGCCGGCTCTGGCCCCACGGGTCACCTGGAACCCTCCCCATCAAGGGTTGTAGGCCCCCTGGGGCTGATTCAACCCGGCGGCATGGAAGGCCGATCGCAGCGCACCGCCTCGGAAGGCCCCGCGGTCGGCGGCCTCCAGGTGATCCAGGAGATGGGACAGGTTCGCGCCGCTGGGCACCGTGGCGACCCCCAGGTCCGAGGCCAACTGGGGCAGGGTCAGGTCATCCAGGAAAGTGCCCTCCTCGCGCACGACCGAGCCCCGGAGGGTGTACTGATCCGTGGGACCAGTGGTCGTTCGGAGGCTGGCCGAAGGCACGACCACCGCATCCACCCAGTGGGCCCCGCGCCCATGGGTTTCCCGGTCCCCATGGGCGGCGACCTTGAGATCCTCCCCACAGAGCAGCCCGGCCACAGTGACGCTTTCCCCAAAACTGTGATTCCGGGCCGCCACCACGCGCAGCTGACTGCCCACAGCCCGGTTCAGCTCCGCTGCTACCCGACTCAGGGTGGGGGCGAAACTGGACCCGGTCAGGAGCAGCACCCGGCGGCCCCTGAACCGTTGCGCCCGGGGGCTCTGGATGAACCTTCGGCTATGTTCCAGGAAGCGCCGCACCAGGCCCACGCCATTCTCCAGCTGGGCCCAGGAGCGCGAATAGAAGGCCCGCCCCGGCACCTCGACGCCCGCCCGGGTGAACCACTCGTCTGCCAGCAGCAGCCAGGGCTCGCCCCCGTTGGCCTTGGCAAAACGCCGCACTTCGGGTTTCCATCGCGCCACCCAGGCCCTGGCATATTCCGCAGCCACATCCTGCACCGCTGGCAAATGTGCCCGATGGGCCGTCAACCCCACAGGCACGCAGGACAGGCTCAGCACACGGCCCCGCCCTGCCCCGCGCCGAGCCCACAGGTCCGCCACGGTCCGCTGCCAGATGTCACCATCGTTGAGCCCCGGCGCCACCACCGCCTGGGTGTGCACATCAATGCCACCGGCCAGCAGCCGGTCAATCTTGCGCAGGATGTTCCCCTCCCGGGGATTGCCCACCACCTTCACCCGGGCGACGGGATCGGTGGCGTGGACCGAGACATGGATGGGGCTGAGGCGCTCTCGCACGATGCGGTCCAGCTCCGCATCGTCACTGCTGGAAAGCGTGGTGAAGTGGCCGTAGAGGAAGGACAGGCGCACATCCTCATCCTTCAGGTAGAGGGATTTCCGGTAGCCCTTGAGATCGGAAGAGCA